>JALNWC010000218.1 GCA_023231075.1 Rhodoferax sp. | reverse complement strand
GTCGGAGGCCTGCCACAAACGCGGCCTGTACCAGCGCGACTATGTCGACAAACTGCTGGCCGCCCCCGAGGCTCCCGAGCATTTCACGCGCATCAACGGCAGCAAGCTCTGGCATCTGGCGCTGCTGGAATGGTGGTTGCAGGTGCATGTGGACCCCCATGAATGACGACCTGACCCAGCGACCCAAGCGCCGACTGCTTGATGACCGTTTGCGGCAGGTGCTGTCGAGCAGCAGACGCCATGGCGACTTCAGCGCCCTGATGTTCCTTGACCTCGACAATTTCAAACCGCTCAACGACCGCCATGGCCACGCCCTGGGCGATGCCTTGCGGGTCGATGCCGCCAAAAAGCTCAAAAGTGTGGCCGCGCGATGGACACCGTGGCACGCTTTGGCGGTAATGATTTCGTCATCCTGATCCCGGAGCTCGGCCAGCTGGAGCCCGAATCGGCCGACCAGGCATAAATCATCCAATTGAGGCAACTGTGATGTCAGCGATGGTTTTTGAAACGCCATCTTCAAGGTAGCAAAAATCTGCCACGTTCTCTGTCACCAAAATGGCGGACGGGATAAATTCAAGGCAACTGGCGGCAATGATGGCATCGGGCAACAACAGCTTGCCACCGTCCGCCCCGGCCATTTGGCTGCCTCGGCTGGCCGCCAGCTTGAGGCGAGTGGCACGTAAAGCGGCGGCATGGTCAAGGACTTGATCGTTCACCGGCACCACCATCAGATCAGGCTGGTTGAATTGCGCTTTGAAAATGGTTTCAAACCGATTGACATCCGCGGCATCTGACAAGCGCCGCGCGGCCACCAGGCACTCGGCCACGCACAGCGCGCTGGTGGCCAACGCCGCACCCGGGTAGCTCAGGCGCAAGCTGGCCAACTGCGCCGCCACCTTTTCGCGCAGGGTCAGTTCGCTCAGCACCAAATGGCTCCAGACGTTGGAGTCCAGCAACAAGACAGGGGTCACGGCTTGTCCTCACGCACCGCATGAACAAGCAAATCACGATGCGTCCAGCCTTCGCGCTCGCTGCGCAAAAAGGCGCTGAGTTCTGCCGAATCTGCACCTGGCAACACCGGTCGGTCAGTGCGCAACAGGTCGTCCCAAGCGGAGGCTATCCTCGCCAAATCCTGACCGGTGGAAATGGACTCGACCAGCGCGTCGATCTGGTCCATCAGCGGTTTGATTTCACGGCGAATGCTGGAGCGCAGGCGGCCCAGCGTGCGCGGGTCGAGCTCCAGATCCTGGCTGCTGCCCAGAATACCTTGCACCGCATGCGCGGCGCGGCGACCAAGCTCGACCAGGCGCCGGTGCGACGGGTGATTGGGGTCGAATTCGGGCCAGGGAATATCTAGTATTTTTTTGGAAACATGTCGTGGACCAAACAGACCACGCGCCTGAAATTCCTTGATACGTTTGTTGGCATAACCGCTATTCAGAAAAGCCTCCACGAACCTTGCCTCAACTTCGGTTTGCGTAAAACTAACGTACATCGTGTAGTCAATCATGAAGCGCTGTGCTAACGCAGTGACATCCCACACACATGCAGACGCATCGCTGGCCGATGCGGTGTACATCACAGCCCACTTTGCATCCACAGGCTGCTCCGTCAATTTGCGCTGCCAATCCAGCCAATCCGTCATGCTGGATTTTTGTTTTTTGGCGCTATCGCTACGCCGCTCGTCCCACAACTTTTCGCATTGCGCAAACCATTTGGCGGCCTCCACATCCCCGCGCGCCGTCAGTTCCACTGAGCTCAACAAGCGCCAGCGCAGCTTGCCCGGCATGGGCGTGCCCTTGGCATCGACCAGGTCTTCCTGCACCAGCGGCAAGGCCACCAGCGGTGGGTTGACCAGGGCAAACGGCAACACATTGCGCGCCAGCGCGGTGCGAAACAGATACTGTCCCGGCATCTGGCCGACCAGCGAGATGCCGTCCCACGGCTTCTTGGCGCCTTCGAGCGCCAGCGGGTGCGTGCGCAGGTTCACTACACGCGCACGCACATCGGTTTGCGCACTGATGACCGTGCCCTGCGGCTCGACAAAATAGAAGGCACGCGGCACGATGGTGGCACCTTGCTTGAAGCGCGGCGCATAGACATTGCCACCGCTCTCACCCGTGATTTTTTGCTGCACCAGGGCCGAGCGTTTCTTTTTGCTTTGCGCGTTGCCCAGTTCCTGAAAATACCAGCGCACATTTTTTTCGGTCAGAAATGCCTGGGCGTCCTGCCAGTGCATGTGCGGACGTGGCAGCTTGCCAACAAACGTGGCGCCCACAATGCCGTTTTTGGGCAGGCTGCGGGCGCGCCGCGCGTCGTCGCCCCCGGCGTGCGACGCGGATGCCATCAGCACGCAGGCCGGCACGTTGAACAAGGGGCTGACGCCGTCCAGGTCCCACACTTCGGTCAGCTTGAAGCCGCTGGCTGCGCCGCTGCGCGCGTTGGCGTGCTGATCGGCCGTTAAAAAAGCGCGCGGCAGCACAAAGGCCAGTTGCGCCCCGTCCTTGGCCAGGTATTGGCCGCAATGGGCCAAAAAGATGGCCGCCAGGTCAATGTGCGGATTGCTGGCCTTGGACTCCGGCATCAGTCCGTAGACGCGGGCAATGTCGCGCACCAGTTGCTGGTAGTCGCCACTGCTGATGTCACCATAAGTGAGCCAGGGCGGATTCGCCACAATGGCATCAAAGGCCTGGTACATGAACACCGGCTGGTACAGGTTTTGCAGCACGAACTGCCAAATGGTGTCGCGCCCGTCCAGCTTGGCCTGGCGCATGGCGCGGTAAATGGCATGCAGTTCGCCCATGTTTTGCGCGTCCAGCGCCACGCTGGCAATGCGCTGGCGCATGGCCGTTTCAAAGACGTCAAACGGCTGCTCGGTGGCCAGTTGTGAATCGACAAAATGCTGCGCCAGTTCGATGGCTTTCACAAACCGGTCGGGCTGGCCGATAAAGGGCGCCATGTCGAGCGGCAGTCGGGTTTTGTCCACTTGCACCAAAAAGTGATGGCCCGAGCTGTACAGCGTTTTTTTGCCTTCGTCCTGCGACAAAAACAGCGTGTTGGCCAAATAAACGTTCAGAGTGACCGGCTTGTTGGCACGCGCCACACCCTCACCCAAAGCGAGTAACAGCGTGGTCTTGGCGATTTGCACCGACAGCGGGTGCACATCGATGCCGGTGACCTGGTTGGCGATTTGCTGCACCTGCATGTCGGGCCAGTCGGCACGAAAACGCGCCACCAGCGCGCGCAAAAACGAGCCCGAACCACAAGCCGGATCCAGCGTGTGTGCGCTGCGCGCCAGGTCCAGGTTGGCGACCACACGCTCGCACAGCCAGTCGGGCGTGTAGTACTCGCCCAAGGAATGACGGGTGTCGATGTCGATCAGTTCCTGATAGACACCTTTCAAAATGTCTTCTTCCACATCGGTAAAGTCGTACTCGCCAATCTGGTTATAGAGCTCGCGCAGCGCCGGTGCCAAACGTCCAAACAAGGCGGGGTCGGAGACCCAGTAAAAAAAGTCGCCTTCGACAAAGTTCGCGACATTGAGCGCGTTGAATGCATCGCCGGTCAGGATGCTGCGCAATTCGTCGTCGCTGGGGCGAGCCGCCGGGCGCAACACCGCGTAGGCCAGCAGTTTGGAAAAAATACTGAGGTAAGTGTGAATCAGATAGACCCCGCGCCGGTCGTCAAATTTGCCGTAGGCCAACTCCAGAAAGCGTTGCCATTGCTCAAACGCCACTTGCACGGGAGAAGCCGCATCGGGCTCGGGCATGACCTGCTGCATGGCCCGCACGGTGTTGATAAAGGCGCGAGAAGTGTCCCCAAAATCAAGCTGAATGGCTTCCAGCGTGGCGCGCTGTCGAGTGGAGCGAAAAAGAACCCGGTCCAGAAAAAAGAAAAACCTGCTTTCGTCGTCTTTTTTAACCTCGAAGTCTTCCACTTTGCGCAAGCCCGCACGGTTGGGCGTTTCTTGACCCAGCAGCACTTCCAGGCTGGGCGCATAGGTGCGCCAGATCCTGCCGTCGGTGGCAATCAGGGTGTAGTCGTAGCGCTCGCCGCTGTGCCAGCTCCCGGCCAGATACTCGGCCAGTTGATCCTCGGCATGACGCCCCGTCTTGGCCAGGTCTTTTTCCCACTCGATGATGACGTTGTTGTAGGCAATATCGGCATAACCGGTTTTGGGAACGCCAGGGCGGGGAATGTTGAAAATGGTTTTCTCGCCACCTTGCGCCAGCTTGTTGACCACATCGCGCGCCGCCTGGCTGTCCTGAAACAAGCGGTTGAGCAGGTTTTGAAAGCGCAGTTTTTTGGCTTCTTCGCTATTGGCCAGGCGCAGCCCGCTCAGGTAGTCGGCAACCTCCTCTTGAACGCTGTGATGAGCCATTTTTTATCCCGATAGTGTGTCGCTTGAGTTTAGCGACTCAGAGCGCACGCCCGAGCCGCGCAATCCCCTCTTCAATACTGGCCACATCGGCCGTGGCAAAGCTCAGGCGCAGCGTGGCCAGATCGGGGTCATGGGCATAAAACGGCGCGCCGGGCACGAAGGCTACCAACTGGTCGATGGCACGCTTGGCGAATTCGGTGGCGTTGGCAGGCTGACCCTTGGCGCCGGTTAACCGAGCCCAGAAGAACATGCCGCCCCGGGGCGGGTTGAATTCAATGGCATCGCCCAGTTCGCGGCGCAAGGACTCGGCCATGACACGCGCGCGCTCGGCATAGGTTTTGCGCACCACGGCCAGGCTTGGGTTGAGGCGGTTCAGCGTCAGGTAGTGGGCGCAGATGGCCTGCGTCAGGTTGCTGGTGTGGGCGTCGCTGAACTGCTTGCACATGGTGGCCTTGGCCAGCAATTCGGGCGGCGCCACCATCCAGCCCACGCGCAGGCCGGGGCTCAGAATCTTGCTGAAACTGCCGCAATACGCCAGCCAGGCGCGGCTGCCGGGAACGTGATCGCTCAGGGCCAGCAGGCTGGCTGGCGGCGCTTGGTCGAAGTACAGCTCGCCGTAGGGGTCGTCCTCCACGATGAGCGTTTGGGTGCGTGCCGCAATTTCCAGAATGCGCTGGCGCCGTGCCAGGCTCAGGGTGGCGCCACTCGGGTTGCCGAAGCTGGGGATCAGGTACACCAGTTTGGGCTGGTGTTCTTCGATCAGGGCTTCCAGCTTGTCGACGTCGACGCCATCGGCATCGATCGGCGCGCCGATGATGTGCGCGCCGTAGAGCCGGAAACACTGGATGGTGGCCAGAAAGGTGGGCGCCTCGACAATCACCTTGTCGCCGGGCGAAATCATGGTTTTGCCAATGAGGTCGAGCGCCTGCTGGCTGCCGGTGGTGACGATCAGGCCCTCGGGTTTCACCGTGC
>JALNWC010000217.1 GCA_023231075.1 Rhodoferax sp. | reverse complement strand
CGAGTCGGATGGCCTGACCGCGGGGCGGCTCGTGGAAATGATCGAATCGATGCGGGCGAGCAGGCCGTAGCGCGCCGCCACTTCGTCATCATGGTGCGCGACCAACAACAAGAAAGGAAACTGCATGAACACCGACAACACCCCGTCAGCTTCTTCCAGCCAGCGGGCGCGGATCGACTGGCATGAAGTCAAGCGGCGCCTGGAAGAGGCGCGCGTCGCGACCGGGCATGTCACTGCGCCGGACGCGGAAACGACGAAGCGCATCCTGGAGACCCGCGCCCTGGCGCTCGGCCGGAAGCCCGCGTCGGATGAGCGCCAGGGCGCGCAGCTCGAAGTGGTGGAATTCGTCCTCGCCGAGGAGCACTATGCGGTCGAATCACGGCAGGTGCGCGACGTCTACCCGCTGGAACAACTGACGCCGGTGCCCTGCACGCCGGCGTTCGTGCGCGGCATCGTCAATCTGCACGGCGAAATCGTGTCGGTCATCGACCTCAAGAGATTCTTCGATCTGCCGGACAAGGGACTCACCGACCTCAACAAGATCATCGTGCTCGAATCCGCTAGCATGTGCTTCGGCATTCTGGCCGATCTGATCGTCGGCGTGCACTTCGTTCCCGTGGCCGACATCCAGGCATCGCTGCCAACGCTCACCGGCATACGCGAGGATTACCTGAAGGGGGTAACCCCGGCACGCCTGGTGATTCTCGATGCCGAGGCGTTGCTTGCAGACCCGAACATCGTCGTACATGAACAAATTGCCGCCTAGGGCATGCCGGTCGTACACAAGGAGAACAATCATGAAATGGTTTCTGAATCTTGGAATCGGCATGCGCTTGGGGCTGGGTTTCGGAATTGTGCTGCTTCTGATGGTGGCGGTGATTTACATGGGAATCACACGCATGTCGGAAATCAACCATCGTCTGGATGGCATCGTCAATGACAACAACGTCAAGTCGAATCTGGCTCAGGAGATGCGGGGGGCTGTGCGCACCGTTGCCGCAGTTGCGCGCAATGTTGTCCTGCTCGATGATGCCGCGGATATCAAAGTCGAGGTGCAGCACATCCAGGATCAGCGCGGGCAGTATGACGCCGCCTTGGAAAAATTCGCCGCCATGGCCAGGAGCGCGGAAGGGGACGCTATTCTCGCCAGGATCAAAGAGGCGGAAAACGCGACCCGGCCGCTGATCGATAGAGCAGTCGATTTCGGCCTTGCCAGCCAAAACAAAGAAGCCACTGCCGTGCTGATGAAGCAGGTTCGACCCAACCAGGACAAGTGGCTTGACGCTCTGGACGACATGAATGCGTTCCAGGACAGAAACAGCAAAGCGGACGCCGATGCAGCCGCGCAGGCTTATGCTACGGCGCGCACGCTGATGTTCACCCTCGGCGTCTTTGCTCTGCTGCTCGGCATCAGCGTCGCCTTCTGGACCACCCGTTCCATTACCCTGCCGCTATTTGCCACAGTGGGTGCCGCCAACCGGCTGGCCGCCGGCGACCTCACCGTCGACGTGCCGAAAGACGGGCGCGGCGACGAGGTCGGCGACCTGCTGCGGGCCTTCAGCGACATGGTGGCGAAACTGCGGCAGACCACCCGGGATCTGACCGAGGGCGTCGGCGTGCTCGCTTCCTCCGCCAGTGAAATTCTTGCCACCACGACGCAGGTGGCCGCAGGCGCGGCCGAGACGGCCACGGCGGTGAGCGAGACCACGGCCACGGTCGGGGAGGTGAAACAGACGGCGCAGTTGGCCAGCCAGAAGGCGAAGTACGTCTCCGACAGCGCGCAGAAGGTGGCGCAGGTCTCGCAGACCGGGCGCAAGTCGGTGGAGGATGCGATTGCCGGCATGCACCGCATCCAGGAGCAGATGGAGTCCATCGCCGAGAGCATCGTGCGCTTGAGCGAACAAAGCCAGGCCATCGGCGACATCATCGCCACCGTGAACGACCTGGCCGAGCAATCCAACGTGCTGGCGGTGAATGCCGCGATCGAGGCGGCCAAGGCCGGCGATCAGGGCAAAGGCTTCGCGGTGGTGGCGCAGGAGGTGAAGAGCCTGGCCGGGCAGTCGAAGCAGGCGACCGCGCAGGTGCGCGCCATCCTGGGCGACATCCAGAAGGCCACCAGCGCGGCGGTGCTCGCCACCGAGCAGGGCCACAAGGCGGTGGAGGCTGGCGTCAAGCAGTCGGCGCAGGCCAGCGACGCCATCCGCCAGTTGGCCGAAAGCATCAACGAGGCGGCGCAGGCCGCCACCCAGATTGCGGCGTCGAGCCAGCAGCAGATGGTGGGCATGGACCAGGTGGCGCTGGCCATGGACAACATCAAGCAGGCCAGCACCCAGAACGTCGCCGGTACCCGCCAGGCCGAGGTCGCGGCGCAAAGCCTGCATGAGCTGGGCGTGAAATTGAAGCAATTGGCGGAGCAGTACAAGGTATGACACCATGACCGTCACCCGCCCTTGACGTTTAAAGGGGATACAGCATGCGCATCGACAAAAAACTGATCGGCGGCCCGAGTCCGACGGGACGAGCGACGAAGCTATGGCCAAGAACAACGACGAACTGCTGAAACGACTGCTCGCGACCTTCCGGGTCGAAGCGGACGAACACCTCAAGGCGATGACGTCGGGTGTGTTTGCGCTGGAGAAAGCCGCGGCCGGTCCTGAGGCAGCGGGCATTATCGAGATGGTATTTCGCGAGGTGCACAGCCTCAAGGGCGCCGCCCGGGCGGTGAATCTCAAGCCCATCGAAGCGCTGTGCCAGTCGCTGGAAAGCGTGTTCGCGGCGCTCAAGAACGGACGGCTACCGGTTTCCAAGCCACTGCTGGAGCTGCTGCACCAGGCCAACAACGGGCTTGGCAGCCTGCTGGCCAGCGATTCCGCCACCTCGCAGCTCGTGCCGCCGGCGGTTGCCGCGTTGGTATACCCGCTTGATCAGGCGGCCAGCGGCGCGCCGCCCGCGCCCGACATGGCAAGGCCACCCGCCACCATGGAGGCACCGGCTGCGACTGCCGCTGTACACATCGGTGCGACCGTCGGCACCGTCCGGATTTCAACCGCGAAGCTCGATCGCGTGCTGCGCCAGGTCGAAGAACTGCTGTCGCCGCGTCTGGCGGCACACCAGCGTGCCCTGGAGCTGCGGGACGTCGCGGCCAGGGTCGCCGCCTGGAAAAAAGCGCGCACGCAAATCCAGCCGGTGCTGCGGCGCATCGAACGCTCGACAGCACGCAGCGGCAACGCGGCGGCTCAAGAACGCATGGAACTCCACAAGGTGCTCGAATATCTGGAGAGAGAACAACTGTACATGGCCACGATCGAGGACCGACTGGCGAAAATGAATAAATTCGCCGCACGCGATCAGCATGCACTCGCCGGCATGACCGACAGCCTGCTGCATGATGTGAAGGAAATGCAGTTGCTGCCGGTCGCGTCATTGCTCGAGATGCTTCCGCGCCTTGCGCGCGAACTGGCCCGCGAGCAAGGCAAAGAGGTGGAACTGGTGCATCAGGGCGGCGAGATCGAACTCGACCGGCGCATGCTGGACGAGTTGAAGAATCCGCTCATCCATCTGCTGCGCAACGCGGTCGATCACGGCATCGAAACCCCGGCGGTGCGCGTAGCCGCCGGCAAGCCGTCGCATGGCACGATCACGTTCGCTGTGACGCAACACGATGGCGGCAAGGTCGGGGTACTGATCGCCGACGACGGTGCCGGCATCGATGCCGAGCGGGTGAGGGTCGCGGCCAGAAAACCGGGGGAGGGGGCCGCCGGGGAAGATCATCGTCTCAGCGAACGCGAAGCGCAGGCGCTGGTCTTCCAGTCCGGCGTCTCGACCAGCCCGATCATCACCGACGTCTCCGGACGCGGCCTTGGACTCGCGATCGTGCGCGAGAAGGTCGAGCAGCTCGGCGGCAGCGTATCGATCGAGTCGCAGTTTGGCGTCGGAACCGCTTTCCAGATCATCCTGCCGCTGTCGCTGGCCACGTTCCGCGGCGTGCTGGTGCGCGTCGGCGAGCGGCTTTTTGCCATCCCGTCGGCTGGCGTCGAGCGCGTGGCACGGGTGGCCCTTCAGGACATCCGCACGGTGGAAAACCGGGAGACCATCGTGCTCGACGGGCAGCTTGTCTCCCTGCTTGGTTTGAGCCACGTGCTGGAAATGCCCAGCCCCGCATCTGGCGCGACCAGCGCCCACGTTTCCGTGATCGTGCTGGGTCAGGACGAGGCGCGCGTCGCGTTCCGGGTGGACGAAATTCTCGGCGAGCAGGAAATCCTGGTTAAAAGCCTCGGACCGCAGCTTGCGCGGGTACGCAACGTCGCCGGCGCCAGCATGCTGGGCAGCGGTCAGGTCGTGCCGGTGCTGAACATGGCGGATCTGCTGAAATCCGCCGTAAGCCATGCTGCAGCGCCGCTTGCAGTATCCGTTACGGGCCAGCCGCTGCCCGGCGCGAAGCGATCGATCCTGGTGGCCGAGGATTCGATTACCTCGCGCACGCTGCTGAAAAACATCCTGGAATCCGCCGGCTATGCCGTCACCACGGCGGTGGACGGCATGGATGCGTTGACGACGCTCAAGACCGCGGCCTTCGATCTGGTCGTTTCGGACGTGGAAATGCCGCGCATGGACGGCTTCGACCTCACCGCCAGGGTTCGCGCCGACAAACGGCTGGCGGAACTGCCGGTGGTGCTGGTGACTGCGCTCGAATCGCGCGAACATCGCGAGCGCGGCATCGACGCCGGCGCCAATGCCTATATTGTGAAAAGCAGTTTTGACCAGAGCAACTTGCTGGAAATCATCCGGAGGCTGGTATGAACGGGCTGCCTGTGGTCAAGGTGCTGGTGGTGGAAGACTCGCCGGTGGTGCGCGAGTTTCTGGTGTGCATCCTTGGCTCGGACCCGGCCATCCGGGTGGTCGGCACCGCGCATGACGGCGAGGAGGCGCTCGACGCCGTGCGCCGCACACGCCCGGACGTGATCACCATGGACATCCACATGCCGAGGCTCAACGGACTGGAAGCCACGCGCCGGATCATGGAGACCGACCCGATTCCGATCATCATGGTCAGTGGCAGCGAGGACGCCCGGGAAGTCGTGACGACCTTCGATGCGATGGAGGCCGGCGCCCTGGCCGTGCTGCGCCGCCCTGCCGGCCTGGGCCACCCCGATCACGAGGCCACGGCCCGCGAACTGGTGCAGACGGTGAAGCTGATGGCGGAGGTGAAGGTGGTGCGCCGCTGGCCGCGCAGAAGGCCGGGCGAGCCGGCGCCGCGCGCGGTGGAAATGGGACTGGCGCAAGCGCCGGCGAAGCTGCGCATCGTCGCCATCGGCGCCTCCACCGGCGGTCCGCCGGTACTGCAGACCATTCTGGCGGCACTGCCGAAAAGCT
>JALNWC010000216.1 GCA_023231075.1 Rhodoferax sp. | reverse complement strand
GAACCCACGGTGGAGCAGACGGTTGAAATTCTCAAGGGCCTGAAGTCGCGTTTTGAAGAGCACCACAACGTCAAGTACGCGCTGGCGGCCCTGCAGGCGGCCGCCGAGCTGAGCGCCAAGTACATCAACGACCGGCATCTGCCCGACAAGGCGATTGACGTGATCGACGAGGCCGGCGCGGCCCAGCGCATCCTGCCGCCGTCCAAGCGCAAGAAGATCATCAGCAAGGCCGAGGTCGAAGACATCGTGGCCAAGATTGCCCGCATTCCACCGGCCAATGTGTCCAACGACGACCGCGGCAAGCTCAAGACGCTGGAGCGCGATTTGCGCAACGTGGTGTTTGGCCAGGACAAGGCGCTGGACATGCTGGCGTCGGCCGTCAAGATGTCGCGCTCGGGCCTGGGCAAGGGCGACAAACCGATTGGCACCTTCCTGTTCAGCGGTCCCACCGGCGTGGGCAAGACCGAGTCGGCCAAGCAGCTGGCCTACATCATGGGCATCGAGCTGATTCGCTTTGACATGAGCGAGTACATGGAGCAGCACGCCGTGAGCCGCCTGATTGGCGCGCCTCCGGGCTACGTCGGTTTTGACCAGGGCGGCTTGCTGACCGAGGCCATCACCAAGAAGCCGCACTGTGTGCTGTTGCTTGATGAAATCGAAAAGGCGCACCCGGCCATATTCAATGTGCTGCTGCAGGTCATGGACCACGGCACGCTGACCGATAACAACGGGCGCAAGGCCGATTTCCGCAACGTCATCATCGTCATGACCACCAATGCCGGTGCCGAGACCATGAACAAGGCCACCATCGGCTTCACCAATCCGCGTGAAGCGGGCGATGAGATGGCCGACATCAAGCGCATGTTCACGCCCGAGTTCCGCAACCGGCTCGATGCCATCGTCAGCTTCAAGGCGCTCGACGAAAACGTCATTTTGCGGGTGGTGGACAAGTTCCTGCTGCAACTCGAAGCCCAGTTGGCCGACAAGAAGGTGGAGGTCACGTTTACCGACAAACTGCGCAAGCATCTGGCCAAGAAGGGCTTTGATCCACTGATGGGAGCGCGCCCGATGCAGCGCCTGATTCAGGACACGATCCGCCGCGCCCTGGCTGACGAATTGTTGTTTGGCCGGCTGGTCGATGGTGGCCGCCTGACCGTGGAGCTTGACGATACGGACGAAAGCAAAACCGACGTGCTGCTGGACATTCAGCCCCTGCCCAAGAAAGAGGGCAAATCCAAGCCCGAGCTTCAGGAACCTGCCACCACCTGAGCCAAGCAAGGCCCCAAAAAACCGTTCAGGCTGTCATGGCAGCCTGAACGGTTTTTTTATGCTGGACGATGGTCTTTTGCAGGAGGCCCGTCCTCGGGCCGATCGCGGTCGGCTTATTCCACGCCCAGCAAATTCGCCAGGGCGGCGGTTTCCATGGCGCCATTGAAGCTCACGATGTCCCCTGTTTTCCGGTGCTTGCCCAGCAAGAATGGCACCGAATCCACGCCCAACTGGTTCAGCAATTGGGTGTTGTTGTTGATGGCTTGTTTGAGCTCATCGGGCACGTCGGCGCTGGCAGCCATGCCGCCGGTGCCAGCCAGCAGCGACTGTTCATGCGCGGTCATGGTTTCTACCGGATTGACTGAACCCAGCAGGGCCGCACCTTGGGGCAGGCTTTTGGTCGGATTGAACGAGATCGGAATCCAGACAAACTTCACCTTGCTGTGCAGCGGCAGGGAGGCCTGCCACAAGCGACCGCAGTGCGGGCATTGCGGGTCAAACAAGACATAGACAGGCTGTGCGCTCATCAGGGCACCCACGGTAAAGCCCTTGCCCTTGGTCGCCAGCAGGTCGTAGCTCGATCCGGCCTGGGCCGCAGGCGCGGCGGCTGATGGTGCGGCCGTGGACGAATTCGGTGTCGCGCTGGTGCTGGGGGTGTCGGTTTTGGAGCAGCCGACCACAGACAGAACAAGCGCTGCGGCGAGGGTGAGAGTCGTGATGTTCATGGGGGTCATGGGGGTCATGCAATCAATTGTTAAGCCCTTGGCGTCGAAGCGCCAAGCCCGGGGATTGTCGTGGCAAATACGATGGTGCTCTGGTCGGTGGGGCTTAAGGCCCCGTGGCCGCTCCCATGCCACCGCCCAGCGTCTTGAACAGGGTAATCTGATTTTGCAAACTGGCCAGTCGGGTTTGCACCAGCGCCTGTTGGGCGCTGAACAAGGTGCGCTGGGCATCGAGCCACTCGAGCTGGTTGGCCTCGCCGTGTTGCAGGCGCAGTTGCGTCAGCTGGCTGCGCGCGGTCTCGGCGTCCAGCAGGGCTTGTTGGGCCTGCAGTTGTTCAACCAGCGTGGCCCGGCTGGCCAGGCCATCGGCCACTTCGCGGAAAGCGCTTTGAATGGCTTTTTCGTACTGGGCCACAGCGATCTCGCGCCCGGTTCTTGCTGCGTCCAGATTGGCCTGGTTGCGTCCGGCATCAAAGATCGGCAGCACCAGTTGCGGCGCCAGGGTCCAGCCCCAGGAGTCGTCCTTGAACAGGTCGGACAGCGCGGAGCTGGCCGAACCGGCACCGACGGTCAGGCTGATGCGTGGAAAAAATGCAGCCCGGGCGGCCCCGATGTTGGCGTTGCTGGCCATCAGCAGTTGCTCGGCCTGACGAATGTCAGGGCGGCGCGTGAGCAGGTCGGAGGGGAGTCCGGCGGGCAGTTCGGCAAAGACCAGTTGCCCCAGTTTGTTCGGGGTCCACTGCGCCCGCTGGGTGTCGCTGATGGGTTGTCCGAGCAGCAACGCCAGGGCGTTTTCGTCCTGCGCGCGCTGGCGCATTTGCTGGGCCAGCGTGACACGGGCCGACTCCAGCAGGGTTTGCGCATTGCGGCGTTCAAAGTCCGAGGCCGCGCCGTGCTGGACCTTGAGGTCGACCAGCTTGAGCGATTCAGCGCGGGAGTCCAGGGTCTGTCGTGACACGGCCAGCAGCTCTTCGTCAGCCAGCAGGTTCAGCCAGCTCTGTGCCACGGTGGCGATCAGGCTGATCTGGACCGTCTGGGCCGCCTCGGCACTGGCCAGGTACTGACCCAGGGCTTGCTCCTTGAGGCTGGCAACACGACCAAAAAAGTCAAGTTCATAGGCGGTCACCAGCAGTCCGGCGTTGTAGGCACTTTGGATGCCTCCGTCGCTGTCAGGGCTGCGTGAGCCCGTGGCGGCCGCGTCAAGGGTAGGAAACTGGTCGGCCCGGCGAATGCCGAACTGGGCGCGGGCCTGCTCGATGTTGAGCAGGGCGACGCGCAGGTCCCGATTGTTGGCCAATGCGGTATCGATGAGCTGACGCAGCGCCGGGTCGGAAAAGTAGTCCTGCCAGTTGAGGGCAGCCGAACTTGTGGCGCTGCTGGTGCCCTCGGTCGCGTTGACTCCGGCGCTTGCCGGCCACTGCGCCGCCACTGGCGCGCTGGGGCGCTCATAGGTCGGTATGAGTGAGCAGCCCGCCAACAACGTGATGGCTGCCAGCGCCGCTGCGCGCTTTAGACTGAAACCTTGTGGGTCAGACCACTTTGCGCAGCAAATGTGCTCTGACCCCAACTGATTAAGGTGTGAGGTCATTTGTTGGTTACTCATGCGAATGCACTCCCATGTGTTCGGCCTGCGCCGCATGTAGGTGCTGCTGGCGCGCACTGTCCTTGAACAGGCTGCGCACCACCACGAAGAAGATCGGCACGAAAAACACGGCCAGGAAGGTGCCCACCACCATGCCCGAGATCACCCCGGTGCCAATGGCACGCTGGCTTGCCGAACTGGCGCCCGAGGCCATGGCCAGCGGCACCACGCCCAGAATGAAGGCCAGCGAGGTCATGATGATCGGACGAAAACGCAGGTGGGCAGCTTCGAGCGCCGACTCGATGACGCTCTTGCCCTGCGCCTGCAGGTCTTTGGCGAACTCGATGATCAGGATGGCGTTCTTGGCCGACAGGCCGATGATGGTGATCAGCCCCACCTGGAAGTACACGTCGTTGGTCATGCCGCGCAGGCTGACGCCCAGCAGCACGCCCAGCACCCCGAGCGGCACCACCAGGATGACCGACAGCGGAATCGACCAGCTTTCATACAGCGCCGCCAGGCACAGGAACACCGCCAGGATGGCAAAGGCATACAGCACGATGGCCTGCGCGCCGGCGAGCTTTTCTTCGCGCGACTGCCCCGTCCATTCGAAGCCGAAACCGGCGGGCAACTGCGCCGCCAGGCGCTCCATCTCGGCCATGGCCTCGCCGGTGCTGTAGCCCGGCGCCGCACCGCCGTCGATGCGCATGGCGGGATAGCCGTTGTAGCGCACAGTCTGCATGGCGCCAGTGACCCAGCGCGTGGTGGCAAATGACGACAGCGGCACGGCCTTGCCCTGGCTGTTCAGCGCCGTCAGCTTCAGAATGTCCTCAGGCTGCATGCGGGCCTGGGCTTCGGCCTGCACCACCACACGCTGCATGCGCCCGGCGTTCGGGAAGTCGTTGATGTAGGCCGAGCCCAGCGCGGTGGAGATGGTGCTGTTGATGGCGGCAAAACCCACGCCCTGCGCGTTGGCCTTGTCACGGTCGATATCGACCTGCAGTTGCGGGGCGTCTTCCAGGCCGTCGGGGCGCACTCTCGCGAGCACCTTGCTCTGGCGGGCCATGCCCAGCATCTGGTTGCGGGCCGCCACCAGCGCGTCATGGCCGTTGCCACCACGGTCCTGCAGGCGGAAGGTGAAGCCCGAACTGACCCCCAGCTCGGGAATGGGCGGCGGGCTCAGCGCAAAGATGAATGCATCGCGCACGCCCGACAGTGCGCCCGTGGCCCGGCCCACAATGGCCTCAGCCGTGTGCTCGGCGCCCTTGCGCTCGGACCAGTCCTTGAGCGTCACGAAGGACAGGCCGGCGTTCTGCCCCTGGCCGGAGAAGCTGAAGCCCATCACGGCAACCATGTTCTCGACTTCAGGCTGCTGCAGCATGAAGCCCTCGACTTTTTCGACCACGGCCCGGGTGCGCTCGATCGTGGCGCCGGGCGGCAGCTGGATGTTGACCAGCAGGGTGCCCTGGTCTTCGGTGGGCAGGAACGAGGTCGGCAGGCGCATGTACAGCACGCCCACGGCGGCGATCAGCGCGACATAGATGACCATCATGCGGCCGCCGCGGCGCAGCAGCTTGGCCACCCAGCCTTCATAGCCCTTGGCGCCGCGGGCAAAGCCGCGGTTGAACGACCCGAAAAAGCCCTTCTTGGCGTGGCCATGTCCGGCCTCGACCGGCTTGAGCAGGGTGGCACACAGCGCGGGCGTGAGCGACAGCGCCATGAAAGCCGAAAAGGCGATGGACACGGCCATCACGGCCGAGAACTGGCGGTAGATGTTGCCCACCGAGCCGGCGAAAAAGGCCAG
>JALNWC010000215.1 GCA_023231075.1 Rhodoferax sp. | reverse complement strand
GACCCCCGTGACCTTTCATGGGTTCAGGGTATGGATGCCAAGGGCGGTGGCCGCCGCATTGAGCTGTTTGTCAAAGCAGGTAAATGCCAGGTTGCTGCCGACCTGGCTGTGCGCGCGCTGGGCGCTGGCGAGTTGCAGGCTGTCATAGGCACGCAGGCCGAACGTCAGGGCGAGTTCGCCGGCGGTGATGATCAGCGCTTGGTCAACTGCGAATTTGCTGAAACGATCCCATTCATCGCGCAATTCCTGCAAGGCCTGGGTGGCTTGTGGTACATCGATTTGACGGGTGCGTTGTTTGAGCCCCAACGCCGCGCACATTTCAACCCAGGTCAATTGACTGACCACAATCAATGATGCCGCCCTGGATGCCTGGCAGATCGCTTCGCTGTACTCTTCCCTCACAAAAAGCTTGAGCAGCGCCGATGTGTCGAAAAACAAAATCACCTGGGTCCTCGCATTTCAATGACCAGGTCGCTCATGGTTTTACCGTCTGGAGAAGGTTCGAATACGACGGCCTTTGGCAATCTGAAAGGCTTCGTCGCCGGCTCGGCAACGAAGCCGGAGGCCATCAGGCGCGCAATCGCCTCTTCATCGGTCAACTCTTGTTTGGGCGGGGCTACGGGTGCAGGTGCCACCAGTTCAGCCACCACTTTGCGGTGCGAGGTGATCTGCACACGCTGTCCGGAGCGCGTCAGGGCGATGGCGCGGGCCGGGTTGGCTTTGAGTTCGCGGATGGAGACTTGCATGGTCTTGCCTTTCGAATAAGCTCACATACTAGCACCAAGCTGAAAATTGTGGTCGCAAAAAAGCCCGTCAGGTGACGGGCATGATCAGGTGTCAGGCTGGACTCACATCCCCGCGTAATTCGGCCCGCCGCCGCCTTCGGGCGTGACCCAGACGATGTTCTGCGTCGGGTCCTTGATGTCGCAGGTCTTGCAATGCACGCAGTTGGCGGCGTTGATCTGCAGGCGGTCGGTGTGGTCGTCGTTCTTGACGAACTCATAGACCCCGGCCGGGCAATAGCGCGCCTCGGGGCCGGCGTACTTGGCCAGGTTCACGCTCACCGGCACGCTGGCATCTTTCAGGGTCAGGTGCGCGGGCTGGTTTTCTTCGTGGTTGACGTTGCTGATGAAGACGCTGGAGAGGCGGTCGAAGGTGAGTTTGCCGTCGGGCTTGGGGTAGTCGATGGGCTGGCACGCTGCCGCAGGCTTCAGGTAGGCATGGTCGGGCTTGTCGCGCCGGATGGTCCAGGGCATGTTGCCCTTCAGGGCGAACTGCTCCAGACCGTTCATCAAGGTGCCCACGGTCAGCCCATGTTTGAACCAGGCCTTGAAGTTGCGCGATTTGTTGAGTTCGGCATACAGCCAGCTGGCCTCGAAGGCTTCCGGGTAGGCGCTCAGCTCGTCGTGCGCGCGGCCCGCGCTCACCGCCTCAAAAGCGGCTTCGGCGGCCAGCATGCCCGACTTGATGGCGGCGTGGCTGCCCTTGATGCGGCTCACGTTCAAGAATCCGGCATCGCAGCCCACCAGCGCACCCCCGGGGAACACGGTCTTGGGCAAGGACAGCAGGCCGCCAGCCGTGATGGCGCGCGCGCCATAGGCCAGACGTTTGCCGGTGATTTCGCCTTGGTCATTCTCCAGGTACCAGCGGATGTTCGGGTGGGTCTTCCAGCGCTGGAATTCCTCGAACGGGCTCAAATACGGATTGGCGTAGTTCAGGCCGGTGATGAAACCCAGGGCGATCTTGTTGTCTTCCATGTGGTACAGGAAGGAGCCGCCGTAGGTGTCGTTTTCCATCGGCCAGCCGGCGGTGTGCACCACCAGGCCGGGCTCGTGGCGGCTGGGTTCGGCCTCCCAGAGTTCCTTGATGCCGATGGCGTAGCTTTGCGGGTCGCAGCCTTCGTCGAGCTTGAACTTTTCGATGACCTGCTTGCCGAGGTGGCCGCGCGAGCCTTCGGCCAGCACGGTGTATTTGCCCAGCAGCGCCATGCCGATCTGGAAGTTGGGGCCGGGCTCGCCATTCTTTTCCACACCCAGGTTGCCGGTGGCCACGCCCCTTACCGCAGGTAAGCTTCCATTCTCAGCACCGGCTTCGTCGTACAGCACTTCGGCCGCGGCAAAGCCGGGGAAGATTTCCACGCCCAGGCCTTCGGCCTGTTCGGCCAGCCAGCGCGTCAAGGCCCCCAGGCTGATGATGTAGTTGCCGTGGTTCTGGCTGCACTCGGGCAGGAACATGTTGGGTGTCCGGTAGCCGGTGGTCTCGGACAGAAACATCATGGCTTCATCCGTGACCGGCTGGTTCAGGGGGGCGCCCATGGCTTTCCAGTCGGGGAACAGTTCGGTGAGCGATTTGGGGTCGAGCACGGCGCCGGACAGGATGTGGGCGCCGGGTTCGGAGCCTTTTTCCAGCACGACGACGGAAATCTCCTGACCTTTTTCCGTGGCCAGTTGTTTCAGGCGGATGGCGGTGGCCAGGCCGGCGGGGCCGCCGCCGACCACGACCACGTCGTAGTCCATGGCTTCGCGGGGGCCGTATTGGGTCAGGATGTCTTGGGGTGTCATGGTGGGACTCGCTTTATCAACTGATTAAACTCAAGCCAAGATGAAGCTGGCTAAAACTGGCATGAATTGTCTTCGACAAATCGGGATTTTAGGCAACAGATTTACCATAATGGAACGGTCGTTGAATTGTTATCAGAGGAATGACCATGGCATACAGCATTGACCTTTCGGGCCGCGTGGCCCTGATTACCGGCGCCTCCGGCGGCTTGGGGGCGCAATTCGCCCGCACTCTGGCCAGCGCCGGTGCCGCCGTGGTGCTGGCCAGCCGTCGCGTGGAGCGGCTCAAGGAATTGCGCGCACAAATCGAGGCCGAGGGCGGCGATGCCCACGTGATTGCGCTTGACGTGACGGATATGACTTCCATCAAGTCGGCTGTGGCGCACGCCGAGACCGAGGTCGGTTCGATTGATATTCTGGTCAACAACTCGGGCGTCAGCACCCCCCAGCGTCTGGCCGACGTGAGCCCGGACGATTTTGATTTCATGTTTGACACCAATGTCAAAGGTGCTTTTTTTGTGGCCCAAGCGGTCGGCAAGCGCATGCTGGCACGGGCTCAAGGCTTGGCGCCGGGCAGTTTTACCGGCGGGCGCATCATCAATATCGCCAGCACGGCGGGCCTCAAGGCCTTGCCCAAAATTGGCGTCTATTGCATGAGCAAGGCGGCGGTGATTCAGATGACCAAAGCCATGGCTGTGGAGTGGGGCCGCTTTGGCATCAACGTCAACGCCATTTGCCCCGGCTACATCGACACCGAGATCAACCACACCCATTGGCAAACGGATGCGGTCCAGAAACTGATCCAGATGCTGCCGCGCAAGCGGGTCGGCGCGCCGCAAGACCTCGACGCGCTGCTGGTCATGCTGTGCTCTGACCAAAGTCATTTCATCAACGGCGCCGTGATCACGGCTGACGATGGCTTTGCGGTGTAGCACTGCATGCTGACGGGACTGCTGGCTGGCCTGGCTGCGGGCGCTTTATGGGGCATGGTGTTTGTGGTGCCACGCATGACGCCGGGCCTGAGCTCGGTCGATCTGACGGCGGGCCGCTTCATCAGTTTTGGCGCCATGGCGGCGTTGGCCATGTTGCTCACCCGGCGCAGTCACACCCGGCCCACGGCGCGCCAGGCGCTCACAGCCCTGGGCATGAGCCTGCTGGGCACCACCGGCTACTATCTGCTGCTGGCGCAAAGCATTGTTTATGCGGGTACCGAGGTGCCCACGCTCATCATCGGCACCATTCCGATTTGGGTCATGTTGTTGGGCAAGCCCGTGGGTCTCAAATGGGCGGGTTTGTTGCCGGGCTTGCTGATGACCCTGTGCGGGTTGGCGCTGATGATGCAGTCCACACTGGACCACGCCGCGCAGTTGCCTGCCGGGGGCGGCCAGTTTTGGTGGGGCGTGCTGCTGGCGCTGGGGGCCATGTTGTGCTGGACGATTTTTGCCCTGTTGAATGCGGCCTGGCTCAAACGCCACCCCGAGGTCAGCGCGACCGAATGGGCCAACTGGCTTGGTGTGGCCACCGGGGTGGGGGCTTTTTTGCTTTGGTTGCTGCTGGGTTCTGATGCCCAGACGCTGGGCAGCCTCGACAATCAGGCCATGATCGCCCTGGCTTGTATTGCCACGGGCGTTGGGTCGGGCTGGGTGGCCAGCATTTTGTGGAACGTGGCCAGCCAGCGCTTGAGCGTGAGTTTGTGTGGTCAATTGATGGTGAGTGAAACCTTGTTTGCGCTGTTTTATTCTTTTGTTTGGGACGGTGTCTGGCCTGCCGCAACGCAAGCCTGGGCCGCGGTGTTGTTCACGCTGGGCATTCTGGCCTCGATCAGGGCGCATCGCTGATGGGCTGGCAAGCGTACACCCCGGCGCGGGGCGGTTTGCGGCGCTGGCTCCAGGCCTCTGGCTCGCTCAGCGCGCGGCTGGCGGCGAGGGGTGAGACCTTCGGCGTGCAGGTGCTGGCGCAGGGGCGACAGCCGCTGACGCCCGATGAGTCGCGCGCCTTGGGACTGGGCGGGCGACGCATGGGCTACGCGCGTGAAGTGGTGTTGCGGGTAGACGGCCAGGCGCTGGTGTTTGGCCGCAGTGTCACGGCGCATGCCGCTTCCGTGGGCGCCTGGCGCTCGGTGCGGGGTCTGGGTGGTCGCCCGCTGGCCAATGTGCTGTTCAGGCGTTCTGGCATTTTGCGGGCGCCGCTGGCCTACAACCGGCTTCAGCGCCAAAGCCCCTTGCAGCGCCACGTGGCCTCTTCCTGGCAGGCTGCAACGGGCGTGGCCCTGGGTCACCAGGCCTTGTCGGCGCGCCGTTCGGTCTTTACCCGCCATGGCGCAGCGCTGCTGGTGATGGAAGTGTTTGCCGCCCCTGCCAGCTGCTGGCGTTGGCCGCAGGCCAACCCTCGGAAGTGTTTTGATTGAAGGAGATTGCGATGAAATATGACATTCCGGAACAAAAAAAACTCGTGTTCGAGGTGGTGATCCCGATCCGCTGGGGCGACATGGACGCCATGGGCCATGTCAACAACACCACTTATTTCCGCTACCTGGAAACCTGCCGCACCGACTGGATGCGCGCCGCGGGCTGCATGCCCAATCCGCTGGGCGAGGGGCCGCTGATCGTGAATGCCTTCTGCAATTTTTACAAGCAGCTGGAATACCCTGGCAATGTGCTGGTGAAGATGTACGCTAGCGACCCCGCCCGCACCACGTTCGAGACCTGGGCCACCATGGAAATGGCCAACCAGCCCGGCGTGATTTACGCGGCGGGTGGCGCCACCGCGATCTGGGTGGATTTTCCGAAGCAAAAAGCGGTTGACCTGCCCGACTGGATGCGCGCCATCGTGTCGTGACGGCCGTCCCGAGACGGACGGATTCGCTT
>JALNWC010000214.1 GCA_023231075.1 Rhodoferax sp. | reverse complement strand
CGGTCCACCGCGTAGCCCGTGCCAAAACCAGCAGGCACCAAGTCGGTCGTGGTTTCGGTCTCGGTGGTGTAGCTGGCGCACCAGTTGATGGGGTCGCCCGCGTAGAAGCGAATCGGCTTGGGCATCTTGACAATCAGGATGCCGTTCCAGATACCTGCATCACCCATGAAAATCGGGTGGTTGCCGGCCATTTGGGCGCGTGCCATTGAGTTAGCCTGCAATGTGCGGAAGTTGGTACTCTGCACAAAGCTGGTGTACTGCTCGCTCGACACCAACAGCACCCGCAGCGGCACGTCGCCTGCCATCTTGTCACCGTCGAAGATGACCGGGGGAGGTGGCAGCGGCATGGAGTCCAGGTAGGTGCGAAGGCCATCCACCACGTCTGCGTTCAAAACGTCCGTAGTGGCGATGGTGATCTCGTTTGCGGCCGCAGCAATATGCTCGATGCCAGACCCGGTGCTCATGAAGTGGCGGTTCTTGGTCGGTGCCTTGATGGTGTTGACACAGATGCTGGAAAAGTCCGCATCACTGGCCAGTGGCAGCGCCCACTCGATGTTGTTGTGGAAACCACGCGCGCCTGCCAGGTGGGCCAGCGATAGCTGATCCTGCAAGGCGGTCATGTAGTTGTCACCCAAGGCCCTGGCCAGCCCACGCAACTGATGCGGGGTGCGTTGCTGGGTCATCATGCCGCCGCCGCTGATGGGGTAGCGGGTTTGGTCGATGCGAAGCTTGTCCTGGCTGAACGTCATTTTGCGACCCAGACCCTCGGCGTAGCGCTCGCCCATGATGGGTTTGCCGCCCAACGGGTTGATCAGGTCGAAGGTGATTTCGTCACCAGCCGATTTGGTCAAGTCCATGCAGCGCACGATGGGCATTTGATTGCTTGACTGGCGCCGCAGTGTGGCCTCGGCCTGTGCTTGCTGGGGCAGAGCACCAGTCAGGCGGTTGAGGGTGGAATTGCGCTGCATGTGGGCAGCGAACAGGCCCGCAGACTGAATGACTACAGCCTGTTTGGACCCATAAGGGATTGCGGTGGTTGACATGACTTACTCCATTCAAAGGATTTGCCTCGCCATCCCGGCGATGCGTGTTTTTTCGTGCCTATCCCATCAGTTCAAGCCGCTTCATGATCTTGTCGTAGGGCAATTTCATGAGTTCATCGGCCATCTGCATAGAGGACATTTCCTGCATGGCTTGCAGCTCGTCGCTTGGACCCTTGGCGCCTGACGGAATTTCCGACAAGCTGGTGGGCTTCACGCTTTGGGCTTTGGCCAGTGCTTCCCGCGCCTTTGTGGCAGCCGCAGCGGCTGTATTGGCCGCGTCTTCTGCCGGTGCTACCTTGTTATCCCGCTTGTAGGCATCAAACAGCTCAATCACCTGGGTCGCACTACCCATTTCCAGCACAGCGCGGTATTGCGCCTGCACGAATGAGGGTTGCGCTGTCAGCCATGTTTCCATCGCTGGGCTCTTGGCAATTTCCTGCGCATCCTTGTGGGCCGTGTAAATCGCTGTCAGATGTTCATTCCAGGCGTCCTTGTTGGCTTTCGCCTCCAAAGGGGTCAGGACTTGCTTCATCTGCTCCTGCATGGCGGCTGTGGCCTGCGCCACACCACGTTGCACCAGCGTTTTCACTGCGCCCTTGATGGCTTCGTCCGAGTAGTCGCCAAACAACTCTTTGTCGTCGGGCTCTGTCTCGGTCGGCTGTTCGGGCGTCTCGGCCTTGGCTGGAGCCTTGAGGGCTGCAATCTCGGCATCGCGCTCAGCCAGGGCCGCCGCAAGGGTTTGCGCTTTCTGTCGCGCCTCTTCAAGCACCGCAAAGTCAATGGTGTGAACACCATCTTTGGCCAGCACAACAGGCTTGGGGTCTGTGGGTTGCGCCGGTTCTTGCGGTTGGGTGTCGGTTGTTGGGGCTTCGGGTGCTGCAGTTGTGGCGTCGGGCTCGCCACTGTCCGCTTTCGCGGTGTCGCCCTCGGTGCCCAGCGTCAACATCTGGACCATGTCTGCATCACTCAACGCGCCGTCAGCCGCGTGTTCAAGGTAGAACTTCTCTAAAACATCCGTTTTCATGGGTCTGGTCCTGCCACATATCGCCGTGGCCGCATAGGTTCCAAAGCCGCAGTTATGGAAAAGGGGCCGAAGCCCCTTCACCAATCCATCTACGGGACATTGCTCAGTCTCCCGACTGTGCTGGTAGAGAATTTATGCGATCTTGCGCGCCAATCCAAACACCAATCAGTTTGACATCCTCCCTGCCCTGAACGGCGGGGCTTGTCGCGCACCGGGTCAAAGGCTCAAAGATGCCTGCACGGTAGCGCCCACGCCGACCAGGGCGCTCGATACCGCGCGCAATTGCGCCCATGGGTAATCCACGGCCTGGGTCTTGGTGTCGGTGCCGCCCGCGCCGTTGAGGCTCAGTGTGCCGATGTCGGTCCAGTGCGCGCCATCGTTGCTGCCCTGTACGACCACGGTGGCGGTGACAGCGCCGGTGCCGTCGATGGTTGCCTGCACCAGCCCTTTGCGCGCCGCGCTCCACGGGCCGCTGTACGCTGCGCCGGTTTCGCCGACGGTGTTGGGGTTCAAGAGGTGAACGGATTTGATCGGGGTCATGCTGTTGCTCCTTTGCTTAACATCCTCCTCGCCCTAAATGACGAGGATTCCCAACCTCACGATTAGGAACTTTCTGCTTCACTGAAAACTGCCATGTCACCTTACAGCGACAACGGACTTACATTCTCTCCACAGACTATCTCCGCCAGCCCGGCGGTTAAGACACATTGTACTGCAATGGTGTTTGAATTGCAACAAGAACCCGACCGCGCTGCGGTCGCCCTCTTATTATTTTTTAAGCGGATGCGCCTGCTCATGCTCCCACTGCTTTTTGCAATGGTCAGGCTGCCAGAAAAACAGCATGTTGATTGCCTTCGCGGTCCATCCCCAAACGGCTTGATTTCGGACATCCATGCGGTACGCACGGGAGGATAGGGTTTCGTAAAACGTCCCTCCGGTTAATCTGTTGACAACCCGGTCGATCCACACAAGCGCATCAAGCAGCATGCTCATTTACAGCCCCGCAGCTGTTTCAAACAGCGCATCAACTTGAGCGACCGTCAGCCCAAGCGCAGTCACCATACCCAGCAGCAGGGGGCTATCTCGGCGCACTTCTTGAGCGTATTCCCATTCGATCCGTGCTGCGTCACCATCTGCGCCCGTCATGGCGGCAATGGCGGCATCCACACTAGGCAGCATCCCGGCACCCAGCATAGCTAGTCGCGCCTGGCGCATTGTGACGGAGGTTGGTACAAGCGATGGCGGCGGGACGTAAAGAGGCAGCGCAGGCGCCAGTGCATCGGGGAAATCAGTCAACCCAAAGCCAAAGCGCGCCACTGTGCTGGTGTCTTGTACCGCTCGCCAGCACTGCACAACATCATCTTTTTGTAGTCGGTACAGGGTGCCTGCCAGGGCGGCCATAAAAGCGGCGTGCTCGGGTGTTCCGGCCATGGCATCAAGGTCAGCGCGGGTGTTAATGGAGGTCATAAGTATCCTTCAGGTGATGTGTGCGTTGTTTGTTGTAATACCAGCGGCTGTCGCCGCTTTATTCAAGAACCAAGTGGTCACAGACGCCGCGCGAGCTGATGCTGTTGCTCGAGCCCGCGGGGGAGTTGTTCCAGTACGAGGCACGCGAACCCGAGTTCGACGTGTAGCTCCAGTAGCCCCCGAAGAACGCGGCGTTTTCCTGTTGATAAGTCGACCCACGTCCTCCCGTGTTGGCTACATATCCCGCAGCCGCTGCGCCGCCGCCAAAATCGGCTCCCCATTGCCATAAGTTGCCGGTGACCTGCGCACAACCCCATTTACTGATGTAGGTGGCGTTCCAGGTGGTAGAGCCTGGATCACCTCCGATAGACACGGCCTCAGTCGTACCAAAGGCCAGCGCCGAAAATTCGCCGTAGGTGGGCAGGCGTTTTCCGTAGTGCGCCATGACCTCGGCGGCTTGCCAGCGATTAAATGATGTGTAGGCAGTGATGCCATTGCCGCCAAAGCTTGTCGGCACCTTGGGCGGGCTGGCGCCGTCTGCAATAGTGACGTTGTATTTACTGCTGCCGTTTGTCAGGTGATCAACGCCAAGCAGATAAATATCGGCCCAAAAGCCATCCGCAACCAGAGCCATGCCGCGCGGGTCCGGGCATGCAGGCTTAAATTTCAGGTCCCACAAGCTGTAGGCATTGATCTGCGGCGTGCTGTCGCCGCCGAGGTGATACGTAAATGCCGTACTGGCAATGGCCGTAGCTATTGTCCCCCTTGACAGCGTCAGTCCGATAGCCGCGCTAGATGCGGGGTAGTAATTTGTCGTGGTCGCCGGGTTGCCGCCAGTCCCCCCAGCTAGCGCGTCAGTGCCCGCAATCCAGGCAAGCCTCGCTGCCGTTAACACCGTGATAGAGCCCATCTCCGCCGTTAATGCAGGACGGGCTGGCAGCGCTGCAATTGCCAATGCTTCAGTTGCATATCCTGCAACATTGCCCGCGGCTGGTGTCACAGTGATGGCCCCGGCGGAATTTACCGACAGTAAATAAAGTGCCCATTTGTCCGCTGTGACCGTCTGCGCTCCAATGGCGGTTCCCGCGGCAACTGCAGCTTTGGAAATCGGCACGGCGTTGCCACCCGGAGAGTAATGAAAGCCGCCAATTTTTCGGCTATTGGCTGCGGTGTAGCCGCTGGGGGCGGTAAAGCTGGCATCGGCCCGAAGCGTTCCGTCGTCGCAGGCATAAACGGCATAGTCGGTGCCCGCCACCAGAGCTGGCATGAGCACGGCAGTTTGAACTGGGAATGCTTTCATGCGGCCAGCAACAGCCACCGTCGTTCCCGCCTTTAAAGCCAGCGTATTGGCCCCGGTTTTGACAAAACACACACTGCGAGGGTCGGCTTTGCCGAAGAGGTTGTCCTGCGCAGGGACTTGCGCCAGCATGGCCATAACATTGGCTGCAGCGCCAGGACCAGAGAGCACCGTGAAGGCCGCTGGATTGTTGCTGTAGTGCGAATAAAAGGCGTCATCGACTTCGCGGATTTCATCGATCTGCCATATGGCATCCAGTCCGGGGCGAATCGGGCCGACGGCTTCGACTGAAGATTTGACTAAGTAGCTCATGCGGGTTCTCCTGTGGGTACGCCTTCTTGGCGCTGGGTTTCAATGCCGCGCAGCGCAGAGCCGGGGACGCCCGGTTGTTGCGGCACGGGTGGGGACATGGGGCTGGTGTTGGTCTGCGCCGGTGGAATGCCTGTTGGCACGATGGCGGGGGTAATCTGGGGTTGTGGAAAGTTGGGGTCTTGTCCGGCCGGGTTTGGCAGCCGAAAGCCCGCGTTTTGCATCACAACATCAGCGACCGGGGCAATGGCAGGCTGCATCACGATGGAGCCCGCTGTCTGAATGGCAGCGAATGCCGCCTTGACACCGACT
>JALNWC010000213.1 GCA_023231075.1 Rhodoferax sp. | reverse complement strand
GGCACAGCGTTTTGTGACCGACTACGGCCTGTCGGACTATGACGCCACCACGCTCACGCAAAGCCGCGAGGTGGCCGCCTATTTTGAAGCCGCCGCCCAGGCCTGCGGCCAGCCCAAGCTGGTCGGCAACTGGATCATGGGCGAGGTCTCGCGCCGGCTCAAGCTGGCTGAGGCCGACATCAGCGCCTGCCCCATCACGCCGACGCAGTTGGCGCAATTGGTCGGTCGCATTCAGGACGGCACGATCTCCAACAACGCCGCGCGCCAGGTGCTCGATGCGCTGTGGTCAGCCCCCGAGAACTCGGTCGATGCCATCATTGAAGCCAGGGGCCTCAAGCAGATGAACGACACCGGCGCGCTGGAGAAAATCATCGATGCCGTGCTGGCCGCCAACCCGAAAAATGTGGCCGAGTTCCGCGCCGGCAATGCCAAGGCGCTCAACGCGCTGGTGGGGCAAATCATGAAAGGCAGCCAGGGCAAGGCCAACCCGCAACAGGTCAACGCGCTGTTGCTGCAAAAGCTGGCTTGATGCCTGAACTATCCCGGATTCAGCGCGCCGGGCCCGCCGGGGTCGAATTGGCCTGCCACTGCGGCTCCAGGCGCTCCTGCTCGTCGTCAAAATTGGCATTGATGCGCTGGATTTCCTTGTCCTTCTCCGCCAGAAAACGTTCCTGCTCGGCCAGACTTTGGGTCACGCTGGCGACCTGCCGCTGCAATCTCGCTGGCGCCTTGCTCGGGTCTTTGGCGTAAAACGCCATTTCGTCATTCAGTTGGCTGCGCTCGGCCAACAGCTCGGTCATCCGTGCGTTGGCCAGTTGCTTGACCAGCACAACCTGTGCCAGTGCCTCTGCCCGGTCTTTTTGGTGCGCCGCCGGGTTGGGATAGCGGATCAACAGCGCCCGGTCCATCCTTTTTTCTTCTTCTTTTTTGGCGCGTTCCTTCTGCTCGGCCCGGATTCTGGCTTCGGACTGGCTCTGTTCGAAAGGCGTCAGGACGGGCCCGATTCGGGCCTTCACGGTGCCGCTCGGGTTGAGAATGGTCTGCTCGCGGTCATTGCACGCGACGATCAGGCGGTCGGACGTGAGCTTGCGCCCGCCGGCATCGGTGCAGATGTAAATCTGCGGGATCGGCCCCGCGGCGCCCTGGGCCCACAGGCTGGCGCCGAACGTCGCCAGCACCAGCCCGGCGACGACACGGCCAAGCCAGGCGCAGCATGACTGGTCGCTCATGTGGCGACCCCGGAAACGCCATAGCGTTCCCGATAGGCCTGCACCCGCTGGTGGGCATCGGCCAAGCCTGGCACCGCGTGGTACGCCAGGTAACGCAGCAGGTCTTCCAGCCGGGCAATGGCGCACACCTGCAGGCCCAATTGCTGTTGCACATACTGCACCGCGCTGTGCTTGACGTCGCGGCCGTTTTCAGTGGCTTTTTCCTGCCGGTCCAGCGCAATGACGAGCGCATGGGCCCGGGCACCGGCGGCCTGGATCAGGGCCATGGATTCGCGCACCGCCGTGCCTGCCGACATCACGTCGTCGACAATCAGGACCCGTCCCTGCAGCGGGGCACCAACCAGCGTGCCGCCTTCGCCATGGTCTTTGGCTTCCTTGCGGTTATAGCAAAACGGCACGTTGCGGCCAAGACGCGCCAGCTCCACCGCGAGCGCCGCACCCAGCGGAATGCCCTTGTAGGCCGGGCCAAAAATCATGTCGAATTCAAGGCCGCTGGCGAGCAGGCGCTGCGCATAGAATTGCGCCAGGCGGCCCAGTTTGGCACCGTCGTCAAACAGGCCGGCGTTGAAAAAATAAGGGCTCAATCGTCCGGCTTTGGTTTTGAATTCCCCAAAGCGCAACACCCCGCAGTCCACCGCAAACTGAACAAATTCGAGCGCCAGCGCGTCCTGGCCTGGCATCTGTATAGTCTGGGGTCCATTACGCTCTGTCATGAAAAAGTCCTTGTTCAAATTAACCAGCCTGAACCTCAATGGCATCCGCTCGGCCTGCAGCAAAGGCTTGCCGACGTGGATCGCGCAACAGGCCCCCGATTGTATTTGTGTACAGGAAGTCAAGGCCCAAAGCGACGACGTACAGGGCCGCTTCGAGCAACTGGCTGAACTGCGCGGTTACTTTCATTTTGCCGCCAAAAAAGGCTATTCCGGGGTGGGAATATACAGTCGGCAGCAACCCAGTGATGTCTTGACGGGCTTTGGCGAACCCGAGTTCGACACCGAAGGGCGTTATGTGGAGTTGCGTTTTGACAGCGCAGGCGTCAAGCGCTCCATCATCAGTTGCTATTTCCCCAGCGGCTCGTCGGGCGAAGAACGGCAACAGGCCAAGTTCAGGTTTCTTGACGCGATCTACCCGCACCTGAAGGGCCTGAAAGCGCAGCGCGAGTTTGTGCTGTGCGGCGATGTCAACATCGCCCACCGGGAAATTGACCTGAAGAACTGGAAAAGCAATCAGAAAAATTCGGGCTTTCTGCCTGAAGAGCGCGCCTGGATGAGCCAGCTGCTCGGTGACGGCGGCCTGGTCGACGTCTACCGCCAGTTGCACCCCGACACCACCGACGAGGCCTACACCTGGTGGAGCAACCGGGGCCAGGCCTACGCCAAGAACGTCGGCTGGCGACTGGACTACCACCTGGCAACCGAACGCCTGGCAGCCGGTGCCAGGTCGGTGGCCATCTACAAGGGCGAAAAGTTTTCCGACCACGCGCCCGTCACGGTTGACTACGACTGGCAGGCCTGAGGCCATGGGCATGGCAGGCCAGCCCCGTGGCTCTGCCCTCGAGGTGTTTCTCGCTTTCCTGAAGCTGGGCCTGACCTCGTTCGGCGGCCCGGTGGCCCACCTGGGCTACTTTCGCACCGAGTTTGTCCAGCGGCGCAAGTGGCTGGACGACAGCAGCTACGCCGACCTCGTCGCCCTGTGCCAGTTTCTTCCCGGCCCTGCCAGCAGCCAGGTCGGCATCGCGCTCGGTCTGCGGCGTGCCGGCTGGGTGGGCGCCCTGGCGGCGTGGCTCGGGTTCACGCTGCCATCGGCGGTGGCGCTCATTCTTTTCGCCTTCGGCGTCCTGCGGTGGGCCGGCCTGGCCCAGTCCGGGGCGGTTCATGGCCTCAAAGTGGTCGCGGTCGCGGTGGTCGCGCAGGCGGTTTGGGGCATGGCCCGGTCGCTGTGCCCGGACCGGCTCCGCGCCGGCCTGGCCGTGCTGGCCGCGCTGCTGGTGCTGGCCATGCCGTCGGTCGGCGGGCAAATCCTGGCCATCGTGACCGGCGCCGTGGTCGGGCGCTGGGCCTTGCAGCTGGAACACCTGCCGGCGGCGCAGCACCAAGACCCTGGCATCAGCCAGACCACCGGGGCGTTGCTGCTGCTGCTGTTTGCGGCCCTGTTGCTCGTGCTGCCGCTGCTCGCCGCGGTCATCCCCTCACCGCTGGCTTCGGCGGTTGCGAGCTTCTACCGGGCCGGCGCGCTGGTATTTGGCGGCGGCCACGTCGTGCTGCCGCTGCTGCAATTGGCGGTGGTGCCCAATGAACTGGTCAGCAACGCGCTGTTCCTGGCGGGTTATGGCGCAGCCCAGGCCGTGCCGGGCCCGCTGTTCACTTTTGCGGCTTACCTCGGCGCCGTCATGTCGGTGCCGCCCGGTGGCTGGCTCGGTGGCCTGCTGCTGCTCGCGGCCGTTTTCGTTCCAGCGTTCCTGCTGGTGTTGGGCGCCTTGCCGTTTTGGGAGCTGCTGCGCCAGCGCGACGGCGTGCAACGGGCCATGGCCGGTGTCAACGCGGCCGTTGTCGGCGTCCTTGGCGCGGCACTTTACGACCCGGTGTGGACCAGTGCCATTCACGCGCGAAATGACTTCGGACTGGCGCTGGCGGCCTTTGGCCTGCTGGTGTTCGGGCGCCAATCGCCGGTGCGGGTGGTGCTGCTGGCGGCGCTGGCAGGCTGGCTGCTCGCCGCCTGAGCGCTTATCATTCCTCTTATTATTCCTGCATGACTGCCTCCACGCCTGCCGCCAAACCCTCCTGGATCAGCACCTTGCGGGTCTACCTGGAGCCTGCCAGCCTGCGCATGCTCATGCTGGGGTTTTCGGCGGGTCTGCCCTTGCTGCTGGTGCTGGGCACTTTAAGCTTCTGGCTGCGCGAGGCCGGCATTGACCGCACCACCATTGGCTACCTGAGCTGGGTCGGCCTGGCCTACGCCTTCAAGTGGCTGTGGGCGCCGCTGGTGGACCGGCTCTCGATTCCGCTGCTCACACGCTGGCTCGGGCGCCGACGCAGCTGGCTGCTGCTGTCGCAAGGGGCCATTGTCTGGGGCCTGATCGCGATGTCTTTCAACGACCCGCAGGTGGCGCTCACGCCGGTGGTGTGGGGCGCGCTGGCGGTGGCCTTTGGCTCGGCCACGCAGGACATCGCGCTGGATGCCTTTCGCATTGAATCAGCCGACATCAGCCGCCAGGCCGCGCTCGCGGCGTCCTACCAGACCGGTTACCGGCTGGCCATGATCTGGGCCGGCGCCGGCGTGTTGTGGATTGCGGCCGGAGCGCAAACGGCCGGTATCAGCGGCTACCAGCACGGAGCCTGGCACACCGCCTACCTGGTCATGGCGGCCAGCATGAGTTTGGGGCTGGTCACCGTGCTGCTGTCGCCCGAACCGCTGCGCCGCCCCATGCCGGTTGCCAAAAACGCCCTGGACTGGCTGCGCGGCGCGCTGGTGGAGCCGTTTGCCGACTTTTTGCGGCGCTACCAGTGGCAGGCGGCGCTGATCCTGGCGCTGATCGCCGTCTACCGCATCAGCGACGTGGTGATGGGCATCATGGCCAACCCGTTTTATGTCGACATGGGCTACACCAAGGCCGAGGTCGCCACGGTCACCAAGGTCTACGGCGTCATCATGACGCTGGCGGGCGCCTTTGTGGGCGGCGCCATGGCCATGCGCCTCGGTGTGATGCGGGTGCTGATGCTGGGCGCGGTGCTCAGTGCCGCCAGCAACCTGCTGTTTGCGGCTTTAAGCACGCGCGGCCACGACCTGACCGGGCTCATTTTCGTGATCTCGGCCGACAACCTGGCCGGCGGCATTGCCTCGGCGGCCTTCATTGCCTACCTGTCAAGCCTGACCAATGTGAATTACTCGGCCACCCAGTACGCGCTGTTCAGCTCCATGATGCTGCTGTTGCCGAAATTCATCGCCGGTTATTCAGGGTGGTTTGTCGATGCGTTTGGCTACCAGCATTTTTTCACGGCCACAGCGCTGCTGGGCGCCCCGGTGCTGCTGCTGGTGTGGCTGGCCGCGCGCGTGAAACGGGTCTGATTTACCCAACTTTACGACCCCTTTAAATGCAGGATGCCGCCAGACATTAGACTTATGCGAATGAACCAACACCTGCTGATGATCGAAGACGATGCGCGCCTGGCCCATATGGTGCGCGAGTATCTGGGCCAATCCGGCTACCAGGTGGCGCACGCCGGTG
>JALNWC010000212.1 GCA_023231075.1 Rhodoferax sp. | reverse complement strand
ATCGGCGTCGAAGTGGCGATGCAGTGGAACAGCGGCTACAACGAGCAGGTGCTGTGCTTTACCAACAACATCCCGCAGCGCGACGGCGGCACCCACCTCACCGGCCTGCGCGCGGCCATGACGCGCGTCATCAACAAATACATCGACGACACCGAGATCGCCAAAAAAGCCAAGGTCGAAGTCACCGGCGACGACATGCGCGAGGGCCTGACCTGCGTGCTCAGCGTCAAGGTGCCCGAGCCCAAATTCTCCAGCCAGACCAAGGACAAGCTGGTGTCATCTGAGGTGCGCGGCCCGGTCGAAGACATCGTGAGCAAGCTGTTGTGGGACTACCTGCAGGAGCGCCCGGCAGACGCCAAGATCATCGTCGGCAAAATCGTCGAGGCCGCCCGCGCCCGCGAAGCCGCCCGCAAGGCCCGCGACATGACGCGCCGCAAAGGCGTGCTCGACGGCATGGGCCTGCCCGGCAAGCTGGCCGACTGCCAGGAAAAAGACCCGGCCCTGTGTGAAATCTACATCGTCGAGGGCGACTCCGCCGGCGGCTCGGCCAAGCAGGGCCGCGACCGCAAGTTCCAGGCCATCCTGCCGCTGCGCGGCAAGATTTTGAACGTGGAAAAAGCGCGTTACGAGAAGCTGCTCACCAGCAACGAAATCCTGACGCTCATCACGGCCCTGGGCACCGGCATCGGCAAGGCCGGCGGCAGCACCGGCAGCGACGACTTCGATGTGGCCAAGCTGCGCTACCACCGCATCATCATCATGACCGACGCCGACGTGGACGGCGCCCACATCCGCACCCTGCTGCTCACCTTCTTCTACCGCCAGATGCCCGAGCTGGTGGAGCGCGGCCACATCTACATCGCCCAGCCGCCGCTCTACAAGGTGAAAGCCGGTCGCGAAGAGCTGTACCTGCAAGGCGCCACCGACCTCGACAATTTCCTGCTGCGGGTGGCGCTGGTCCATGCCACGGTGCACACCGGCGGCGACAACAGCACGGCCCTGACCGGCGACGCACTCGCCGAACTGGCGCGCAAGCACCAGCAGGCCCAGACCGTGATCGCCCGCCTGGCGAACTTTCTGGACGTGTCCGCCTTGCGCGCCATTGCCGATGGCGTGGCGCTCAACCTCGACACGGTGGCCGACGCCGAGGCCTCGGCCATCGCCCTGCAAGCGCAATTGCCCGACGCCGAAGTGGCTGGCGAATTTGACGTGCGCAGCGACAAACCCATTTTGCGCATCAGCCGCCGCCTGCACGGCAACATCAAGAGCAGCGTGCTGACGCAGGACTTTGTCCATGGCGCCGACTACGCGGTCCTGAGCGAAGTCGCCAAAACCTTCAAGGGCCTGCTCAGCGAGGGGGCCCGGGTCACGCGCGGCGAAGGCGAGCGCCAAAAGGAACAAAAGGTCAGCGACTTCCGCGAGGCCATGGCCTGGCTGATTGCCCAGGCCGAAGGTTCAACCAGCCGCCAGCGCTACAAAGGGCTGGGTGAAATGAACCCCGAACAGCTCTGGGAAACCACTATGGACCCGACGGTGCGCATTTTGCTGCGCGTGCAGATCGACGACGCCATCGAAGCCGACAAGGTGTTCACCATGCTGATGGGCGACGAGGTCGAGCCGCGCCGCGAGTTCATTGAAACCAATGCGCTGCAGGCGGGGAATATTGATATTTGATTTTTGTAGGCGTGAGCAAAGATTTGCCGTTTTTAGTCGCCGCATGTGTTGTGAGCAATGCTGGTACGTGTGCACAGCGTAAAAAAACCGCGTAAATGATGGGCTATAAACGACTCCCTCAGGGGCAAGACCAATTGGTATTTACATCCGTGAGATCTATGACATTGACCGCCACACGCGATCCATCGCGCTCGACAGGGATCTGCACAACGAATCGGCCGTCAAGAAGTATTTGTTGACGCGAGCGGCTGCGAGTGCGTTGAAACAGATCGGGCAAGGTTTGGCCGACAAACATGCGCAAAGGGCCTGGAAGATCGTGGGCCCCTATGGCAGCGGAAAGTCCGCACTCGGCGTCCTGGCAGCCCATACTACCGGGGTGATCACTTCTTCGGTGCGGGCCACAGGCCCGTTTTCTCGGTCGCTGAAATAGTCGATCATGCAGGCGCCCCCTTGCGCGAGGCTGGCTTGGCGGCTACGGAGTTGATCGCTTCTTGCAGGGCCTCAATGCTGGCCAGCACCGTATCCAGGGTCGGGATGTCACCGAAGATCATTCCGGACATGGCTGCATAGTCTCGCTCGAGTGCGTCGTACATCGCAGCGCCAGGGGTCAGCGTGAACGTGCCTACGGCCGCGGACTCCAGTCCCAGGTCGGGACTGCCGAAAAACAGCCTGGCGTGCATCGCGCAGTCGGCGGCAAGACCGTGATCGGCCTGCCAGGCTGGCGCTCCCTCCGCCTGCAACAGTCGATGGATGTCGTAGTAGTGCCGCGAAACCCGCTGGCCTTCGTGCCTCAGTTCTTGACGACGGTTGTACCACTGTCGCAAACCGTGGAGGATGATGACCTTGTCCCAGAACGTTCGTTCCGGTAGCACCGTCGTGACATTGCGGACTGCGAGGTCCAGATCGGGGAGGTCAGCCGTCACATAGGGCGTCACCGTCGCGGCAATGTGTGGGTCCAGCGCGGATTTGGCACCAGCCTCGATCTTGACTGCTGCGCGAATGTAATCGCCCTCGGCAGCGGTGACAGCGGGATACCAGAACAGCAGGGTTTGCCCATCCTTGTCGTCGGGGTCTGCCGCCAGCCGGAAACGTCCTCCGGGGATCGCTGTGGCCGCGACTTCGGTGAACTGGGTAGTCAACGGGCCTGCGATGTAGCTTTGGCAGGCATCGCGGATGGCGTTGAGGCGGGCGCGGCGTTTTTTGCCGCTGAGCCCCTCCAGGTCTGCCGCTTCGACGCTTTGACCCAGGTCATCGCGGAAGACCGTGATGTCGATGTCTTCGGAGAACCGGGAGATAAGCCCGAAGGCCTTCGACAGGGACGTGCCACCCTTGAACAGCAGTCGCGGGCCACCAGCGGGCAGGCCGTTGAACAGCGCGTCCAGGGTCCAGCACACCCAGAAGTCCTTTTCGACGTTCTGGACAGAGGTTCCGAGACGCGCTGCGGTGCCGAGAAAAAGGTCCCGCCGCTCGGTATTTGCGGCCGCGATCACGGTTTGAAAGTCGGCGTTCAAACAGGCTCCCCGATCGCACTCTTCGAATGGGAAAGTTTCGCGCTTGCGCTGGCCTTGGGTCGTTTAAGCACCATGGCTGTCGCTGCTTTGGGATCGCACCTCGGCAACTCGCGTACGAGACTTTGCATCCAGTTTGGCAACGTGCTGAAGCCTTCCAAAAGATCCTTGCGCACGGCGTCGCCATGGACCGGATCTGCCAGCAGCTGGCTCAGCTTGCTCAGAATTCGTTGCCGGTCCGTGGCCAAGGTGTCTTTCAACCAGTGCAGGGCCTGCACGACACGCATCGCCGGCCGGCCGGCCCAGTACAGACGGCTGGGGGCCGTCTGTTTGAACTCGATGACGAGGTTGTCCAGCTTGACAGCTCGACGCCGCGAGTCCGTGTGAATCGTGACGCGGGCGGGCACCGCGTCGGTCAGACCGAGGTCGTTGGCCGCAGTCATGCCGTCAACGAGCAACCGAAGTTGATCCCGGCGAGCGATGGCGTCTACGACGGCGCGATAGTCCGGAGTCGTGGGCCGCTTTGTCAGTCTGTTGATCGTTGGTTTATCGTACAAGCCGCGGTCGATCCGCCGCAGCTCTCCAGCAAGGACCATGCGTTGCAGGGTCTTGTCGATGGCATCGCGGCTACCGAATTTAGCAAAGTCAGCAGGCACCCAGACATGGTTAGGGCCATCGGAAGCGATGAGTGCAGCAACTTGGGACTTGAGGTCAGACATGGATGTTCGATATTTTCATATCTTTTTCGGACATTTTGCAAGAACTTTGTCCGGAAAATGTTGGTTTATTTCGGACGGACTTAACTCTTTCAGGTTTTCCAACTTTCTATTTTTGTCCGAAGTTTGTATATTTTCGTCGGACATATTCAAAACCTCAATCTTTTGAGGGACTTGCAGAATTCAACAAACCAGTCGAATTACCCGCAATCTGATGCAGAAAAAAAAGATGCGGACATCGCCCAAAAGGCTGGAAGATCAGGGTATCGAAGTCTGAACTTGATGCCCGCAGTGAACTGATCCAGCGTGTGCATGCACGCATGATCGAGGACACCCTGGGCGAGCAACTCATCGGGCACATCAGCCGCGACTCCACGGCCATAGAGGCACGGGAATCGATCGCAAAGAAAGACAAAGTCGAGGCAGCCCAAGCCAAGCCCAAAAACAAACCCGGGCGGCCCAAAAAAGGCGAAGTTCGTCCTAGCCCCGAGCCTATGTGAACGGCTGTCAGTTTCCGCGTAAATCTGGTGTCGAGAACCTTACGGTCGTGCTCACCCGCTGAGTTCGTCGGCTCTTTGAACTTCCTTTGAATTGAATTGAGGTGCCCGCTGCGTTGGGCACGGGGGTGTCCTTTTCGAAGCTGCTTTGGACTGGGATGGCGGGAGGGAGCCAAGGCTGTGGCATGGCGCAGCGCCGGTCTTTTGCGATACAAATCGCTTTGCCTGTGTAAGAAGCAGGCGCGACAGTGCTAGTAACTTGCAGGTCAACACACTGCCGCGCCCCGAGGCCCTACTGGAGCGCGACGTTGCGCGCGTAGTATTTCACAAAGCGTGTGAGGCTGTCCAGACACTGATTTCACGCATGGGCAGGACTGCCCATGCAAACCGATCAACCACCGCCGAGGCTCTTTCTTTGCGCCCGCTGCCGCAGCGCCGTAATCATTTGCAGCCACTGCGACCGTGGTCAGCGCTATTGCAGCGCCGCTTGTTCGCACCAAGCCCGAACTTGCGCCCAGCGCGCAGCCGCCAAGCGCTATCAGGACAGCCGCAAGGGCCGTCACGCCCACGCCCGGCGCCAGAGGCAATGGCGCTCGCGTCAACAAATAGTGACGCATCAGGGTAGCCCACCACCGCCCATTTTTGATGTACTCCCAACCGACCAAGCAACAGCGCCTCAAACAAGGCCGTAAAGCCACTGCCTTCGCGTGCCCAGGGCACTGGCATCTGGGTGGTTTTGCCGCAACCACTGCAAGCGATGCGTGGCACCTGGGCGTGCAGCCAGGCTTCATATTGGAAGAAGTCCAGGTGCCGCCATTGACGCTTTTGTCGGTCGTGGATGCCTTGGTCAGCAAAACCACATGCAGGGCAGGCCAGCCGTTTGGCATCGCACGTGAGGTCAAAGTCGATGCGCCGGCTGGCAGTGTCGAGGTTGACTTTTTCAACGCGCCACGGGGCAGACAAACCCAGCGCACTGGTGAACAAGGATTCGATTTCAATACCCATTTCTTGATTTCTGGTCTTCAGCTGTTGATCGGACATCCGCCCCGTGGATTTGTGGACAACTCGCCAGCGAGTT
>JALNWC010000211.1 GCA_023231075.1 Rhodoferax sp. | reverse complement strand
TGCAGGCCCAGCACGTCTTGCGGACGGCGGGTGACGTTCGCAATCGCATCCACATCCAGGTAGGAGGTGTTGGTGGCCAGCACGGCACCGGGGCGGGCGTGGGCGTCGATCTTTTTGAAGACCTCTTGTTTGACGGCCAGGTCTTCAAACACGGCCTCGATCACCAGGTCGGCGCGCGACAGTGGCTCCCAGTCGGTGGTCGGGGACAGGCGCGCCTCGGCGCTGGCAGCCACGGCCGCCTTCATTTTTCCGGCGGCGATACGGCCTTGGTAATGCCCGGTTACGCGTTGCTGGCCGCGTTGCAGGGCGGCGGCGTCTTGCTCCAGCAGGATGACGTTGAGGCCGGCGTCAAGTGCGCAAATGGCAATGCCGGCGCCCATGGTGCCGGCGCCAATGATGGCCACGGTCTGCACCGGGCGCGGCTCGGCCTGCAGTTTGGTTGGCAGCTTGGTCGCTTCACGTTCGGCAAAAAACTGGTGCCGCAGCGCTTTGGAGGGGGTGCCGGCCTGCAGTTGCAGGAACAGTTCGCGCTCGCGCTGCAGACCTTGGTCCAGCGGCAGCGTGGCCGCTTGCAACGCATCGAGCAAGGCGGCATAAGCAGGTTGCAATTGCTGGCGTGGTGTGAGCTTGGCGCGTTCACTGGCCAGCCTGGCCTGCGTGGTGTTGGCATCGAGCTGGCGGTCACGGGCGCGGGGCAGGGCGGTGCGGTGCACGGCCAATTCGTCGGCCAGGGAAATGGCCCGTGCGCAGGCGGCTTCCATCAGGTCCGCGGACACCACGGCATCCAGCAGACCCGAGTCGATGAGTTGGCGCGCTGTCTGGGCCTGGCCGCCCATCATCAGGGCGAGTGCGGTGTCCAGGCCCACCAGGCGCGGCAAGCGCTGCGTGCCGCCCGAGCCGGGGATCAGCCCGAGCAAAATCTCGGGCAGGCCCAGTTTGGCACTCTCCAGCGCCACCCGGGCGTGGCAGGCCAGCGCCAGCTCCAGCCCGCCGCCCAGCGCCACCCCGGCGATGGCGGCCACCACGGGCTTGGTGCAGTTTTCCACCCGGCTCAGCACCGTGGCCAGCACCGGCTCGGCTGTTTGCCGCGGCGTGCCAAACTCACTGACGTCGGCCCCGGCGCAAAAAACCTTGGCGTTGCCTGTCAGCACGATGGCGCAGACCCTGGTGTCGGCCTGCGCCGCCGCCAGCGCGGTCACGATGCGTTGACGCAAGGCATGGCCCAGGCTGTTGACCGGTGGGTTGTCCAGGGTGATGATGGCCAGCGGGCCGCGATGTTGGTACAGGTCGGTGTTCATGGGTCGGTTCAGTTAAAGCGCCGCCACCAGTTCGATGGCGGCCGAGCCGGTGGTGCGCACGGTCAAGACCCGGGTGACGTCCGAGAACTGGCCCACGTCGAGCTTGGCCACCAGCGTGGCGACGGATGCTTGTTTTCTCATGAGTTTGTCATTGCGCAAATGTTTTTGCCGACTCACGCAGCCTGAACTTTTGCAGCTTGCCGCTGGGTGTCTTGGGCAGGTCTTGCATGAGTTCCAGGCGCTCGGGGTGGTACTGGCGCGTGACCTGGTTTTCTGAAAGATAACGGCTCATTTCTTCCAGTGAGAAGCTGTGGCCGGGCTTGACCGCGACAAAGGCGCAGGCTTTCTCGCCCAGGCGCGCATCGGGGTAACCGACGATGGCGACCATGGCCACGGCCGGGTGTTTGTAGAGCAGGTTTTCAATTTCCATGACCGGGATGTTTTCACCGCCACGAATGATGATGTCCTTGCTGCGGCCATTGATGCGCACATAAGCTTCCGCATCCAGGTAAGCCATGTCGCCGGTGTCAAACCAGCCCTCGGCGTCGGTGGCGTTCAGGTGCGGGCGCTTCAGGTAACCGCCAAACAGAGAATTGCCACGCACCAGAAGTTGTCCGGTCTGCCCCGTTGGAAGTGAGCGACCGTGGGTGTCGACAACCTTCAGCTCGATGCCTGGCAAGGGGCGGCCATCGGTGCTGCCTGATTTTTCATGGGTGCGCCTGGGCTCGGTGATGGTCACCGCACCGCACTCGGTCATGCCCCACGCCGAACTGACCGCCAGGTCCAGCACACGGCGCGCGCGCTCGATCAATACCGGCGGAATCGGTGCGCCGGCACAGCAGAAGTTGGCAAACTGGGGCGACACCGGGCCACCGGCTTCGGCTGCGCTGCACAAGTCCGCCACAAAGGGGCTCGACGCCATGCTGAAGGTGATGCCTTCATCGCGGATCAGTTCCAGCGCCTGTTTGGGCTCCCAGATGTCTTGCAGCACGGCGGTGGCGTTCAGCACCAGCGGCCCCATGGCCAGGTAGCTAAAACCGGTCAGGTGCGCCATGGGGGACGCGCCCAGGATCACGTCTTTTTGTGTCAGGCCGTAGGCCTCAATGAAGCTATGCAGGTTGGAAAGCAGCGTGTTGGACGTGTGCATCACCCCTTTGGGTTCGCCGGTGGTGCCCGAGGTGTAGAGCAGCAGCAGCACGTCATCCGGTGCCAGGTCCGGGCTGGTGAAGGCCGGGGTGTCATTGCGGAGCAGCATCGACTCGAAGCTGTTGGCCCCCTCGCCACCGAGCACCACCAGGTGCTGCAAGAAGGGCAAGTTCTGACGCATGCCGTTGACCATGGCTTCATAGTCAAAGCCCTTGTAGCGTTTGGGCACGATGCAGACCTTGGACTCGCCAAAGTCCAGCATGAACTTGAGTTCGCGCTGGCGGAAGATCGGCATGATCGGATTGGCCACGGCACCCATGCGGGCGCAGGCCAGTGACAGCGCAATGAACTCCCACCAGTTGGGCAGCTGCCAGCTCACCACATCGCCATGCCCCACGCCCAGGGCCACCAGACCGCGCGCAATCCGGTCCACCTGTGCATCCAGTGCGCGGTAGCTCAGGCGCAGTGGCTCTGCGGCGTCGCTGCGGTAAGCCACCACGGCCGGGTGGTCGGGGCAGTTTTGCAGTGCCTGGGTCATGAAGTCGTTGATGGTCTGGTTGCGCCAGAAACCAGCGCTGATCATGGCTGCCTTGCGCGGCGCGATGAGGACGGGATCGAATTGCATGGGCGGTCTCCTTTGGGGGTTCCGGACACGGCTTGAGGTGTCGGATTGCGGTTGATGAAAAATCGAATGAGAGCAATGTATTGCTATAAATTTATTTTTGCAAGAACTTTTTTCAAAAACAACGACTTCTTTTCCAGGTGTTTCCCCCATTTATTTCCTGAGAAGTAGCTGAATATCCCTATGAATTCAAATTCATTCAAAAATAATTTACGTAATGATGTTGACATTCTTTTGAATTCCTCCCTAAACTCGCAGCACTTGAACAACCTGGAGATATGCCATGGATTTCGCCCTTAGTGATGACCAGCGGGTCTTGATTGAGAGTGCCTCCCGCTTTGCCAAACAAAGGCTGGCCCCCGGGTACCGCGCTGGCGATAAAAGCGGACGCGTTGACCGCGCCACGGTCAAGGCCATGGGTGAGATGGGCTTTCTGGCGCCTGAGCTGCCCGAGATCTATGGCGGTATGGGCGTGGACTGCGTCACCAGCGGCCTGTTGCTGGAGCAAATCGCTTACGGCGACTTCAACATGTCCTACATCAACCTGTTGACCTCGCTGTGCGGGCAGATCATTGCCACCCACGCCCAGGAATACTTGAAAGAGCGCTGGCTCAGGCCCATTCTGGCCGGCGACAAACTGGTCGCGATCGCCCTGACCGAACCCAGTGCCGGCTCCGACGCGGCCCGCCTCAAGCTCAAGGCCGTGCGCGACGCTGACCACTTCGTCATCAACGGTGAAAAAACCTCCATCTCGCTGGCCGACCAGTCCGACGTGGCGGTGGTGTTTGCCCGCACCGGCAGCGACAAGGACGGCGCCAAAGGCATCAGCGCCTTCCTGGTGCCGATGGACTTGCCGGGCCTGACGCGCACCGCGTTCGACGACGTGGGCACCCGCGCCGTCGGCCGGGGTTCGATCTTTTTTGACAATGTGCGCGTCCCCGCCGACCACATGCTGGGCGACGAGGGCAAGGGCTTCATCCAGGTGATGCAGGGCTTTGACTACAGCCGCGCGCTGATTGGTTTGCAGTGTCTGGGTGTGGCGCGGGCCTCGCTCGACGAGTCATGGGACTACGCCAAAACCCGCGAAACCTTCGGCCTGCCGATCATCGAGCGCCAGGGCGTGAGTTTTCCACTGGCCGAAGCCGAGACCTACCTGGAGTCACTGCGCTGGCACTGCCTGCGCACGCTTTGGCTCAAGGACCACAACAAACCGCATACGGTGGAAGCGGCGATGTGCAAGTGGTGGGGCCCCAAGCTGGCCTGCGAAATCATCCACCAGTGCCTGCTGACGCACGGCCACGGCGGCTACGCCAGCGACTATGCCTTTGCGCAGCGCTACCGGGACGTGATGGGCCTGCAGATTGGCGACGGCACGGCCAACATCATGAAGATGATCATCGCCCGCGAAAAGTCCGGCATGCGCCTGACTTAAAGTTTGGACATATTGGTTTGCAACTTGGTGAAGTAATGGATAAACGCCAGCCGGTCGTCAAACGACAGGTCTTTCAGGGCCGCGTCGTAGAAGTTGTGGATGGGGTCTTGCAGCTTGAGCCACAAGGCCGCGCCCTGGGCACTGAGCTTGACCTTGCGCGAGCGCCGGTCGTCCTCACTGGTGGCGCGCTCCAGCAGGCCGTCGCGCTCCAGGCGCGACAGCAGACCGGTCAGGTTTTGGCGGCTCACCAGCAGAAAGCGCGACAGGTCGCCAATCGACATGCCCTCTTTGACCTGCGGCCGCGACAAGGCGCCCAGCACCGACCACTGCTGCGTGGTCACGCCAAATTCTTCAATCGCCTGGGTGCCCTTGGTGTGCAGCGTGTTGGCCACCTGAAACAGACGAAAAAACAGGCGGTTGTTGATCTCTTTGACGGCTTGGCTTTTTACGGTTTTCAGGTCAGGCATGGCGCGGGTCAGCAGTGTGATGGTGGGTTGAAACGAGATTCATCGTAAACGATGCCATTGGGATGACGGTATTTTTTAAATTTTTAACAGGAGAAAAGCAATGCGTGGTTTGAAAGACAAAGTGGTTGTGGTTACCGGCGGCGGCGGCGGCATTGGCGGGGCGACCTGCAGCAGGTTTGCCGCTGAAGGCGCCAAAGTGGCGGTGTTCGACATGAACCTGGAAGCCGCCCAAAAGGTGGTGGACAGCATCACGGCCGCAGGCGGCAGCGCGGCCGCCTTCAAGTGCGACATCACCAAGCGCGCCGAGGTTGACGCCGCCGTGGCCGCCACCGAAACCCGGTTCGGCCCCATCGCCGTGCTGGTCAACAACGCCGGCTGGGACGTGTTCAAGCCCTTCGTCAAGACCGTGCCCGCCGAGTGGGAGAAGCTCATCGCCATCAACCTGACCGGCGCGCTGCACATGCTGCACGCGGTGCTGCCCGGCATGGCCGAGCGCAAGTATGGCCGCATCGTCAACGTGGCCTCCGACGCGGCCCGCGGCGGCTCC
>JALNWC010000210.1 GCA_023231075.1 Rhodoferax sp. | reverse complement strand
GCTGCTTACTTTAGCGAGGCCTGGTAATTGGCAATGCCGTCCATGATTTCCTGCTTGGCAGATTCGGGGCCTTCCCAACCCAGAATCTTGACCCATTTGTTGGCTTCGAGGTCTTTGTAATGCTCAAAGAAGTGGGCGATGGTTTTCAGGCGCACCGGGCTCAGGTCTTCAGGTTTTTGCCAGCGGGTGTAGAGCGACAAAATCTTGTCGATCGGCACCGCCAGCACCTTGCCATCCATGCCGGCTTCGTCTTCCATTTTCAAAATACCAATGGCGCGGCAGGTCACCACGACACCGGGAATCAAAGGCACGGGGGTGACCACCAACACATCGACCGGGTCGCCGTCACCGCTGATGGTGCGCGGCACGTAGCCGTAGTTGGTGGGGTAATGCATGGCCGTGCTCATGAAACGGTCGACAAAAATGGCATGGGTCTCGTGGTCGACTTCGTACTTCACCGGATCGGCGTTCATCGGGATTTCGATGATCACGTTGAATTGCTCAGGCACATTTTTGCCGGGGGTGACGTTATCTAAGGACATGGTGTTGTCGCCTTACGTTGGAGTTGGAGTTGGAGTTGGAATTTGAGTTAAATCAGAAACAGTCAGGATTAACCCTGATTTTACTTACTTGCCACTTGCGACAAGCTGAAATGTCATATTTCAGCGGTACAGTTGCCCGGTTGGCCAATCGTTTTAGTCGCACCTCCTGGTGCCATTTGACGAGGAAGCAACGCAGCGGTGATGCCCCATGCGTTGCACCACCACCTCGCGAATCAACAGACAGGAGATTTATCTATGACAAGCAACTCAGTGCTGATCTTGGCGCTTATCTGCGGCTTGATCGCCGTCGGCTACGGCTTTTGGGCCCGAAGCTGGATTCTTTCCCAGGACGCGGGCAACGCCCGAATGCAGGAAATTGCCGCGGCCATTCAAACCGGCGCAGCGGCTTACCTGGCCCGCCAGTACAAAACCATTGCCATGGTCGGCGTGGTGCTGGCGGTGCTGATTGCGGTGTTTCTGGATAGCCTGAGTGCGATCGGCTTTGTCGTCGGTGCGGTGCTCTCGGGTGCCTGCGGCTTCATCGGCATGAACGTGTCGGTACGGGCCAATGTGCGCACCGCCCAGGCCGCCACCAAAGGCATTGGCCCGGCACTCGACGTTGCCTTCCGCGGCGGTGCCATCACCGGCATGCTGGTGGTCGGCCTGGGCCTGCTGGGGGTCACCGGTTTCTTCTGGTTTCTGGTCGGCAACGGCAACCTGACGCCTGACGAGAACCTGGCGCAACTGCTCAACCCGCTGATCGGTTTTGCCTTTGGCTCCTCCCTGATCTCCATCTTCGCCCGGCTCGGCGGCGGCATCTTCACCAAAGGTGCTGACGTGGGTGCTGACCTGGTGGGCAAGGTCGAGGCCGGCATTCCGGAAGACGACCCGCGCAACCCGGCGGTGATTGCCGACAACGTGGGCGACAACGTGGGCGACTGCGCCGGCATGGCCGCCGACCTGTTCGAGACCTATGCCGTGACGCTGATTGCCACCATGGTGCTGGGCGCCCTGATGGTCACCGGCGCGGGCATGAGCGCCGTGGTCTACCCGCTGGCCTTGGGTGCGGTGTCGATCGTGGCGTCCATCATTGGCTGCTTCTTCGTCAAGGCCTCGCCCGGCATGAAAAACGTGATGCCTGCGCTGTACAAAGGGCTGGCTGTGGCCGGCGTGCTGTCGCTGATCGCCTTCTTCTTCGTCACGCAGTGGCTGATTCCTGACAACGCCATCGCCGCCAGCGGCAGCCAGATGGCCCTGTTTGGCGCCTGCGCTGTCGGCCTGATCCTGACGGCCGCGCTGGTGGTGATCACCGAGTACTACACCGGCACGCAATACCCGCCGGTGAAGCACATTGCGCAAGCCTCCACCACCGGCCACGGCACCAACATCATTGCCGGTTTGGGGGTGTCGATGCGCTCGACCGCCTGGCCGGTGCTGTTTGTTTGTGTGGCCATTTACACCGCTTACGCGCTGGCCGGCCTGTACGGCATTGCCATTGCCGCCACGTCCATGCTCAGCATGGCCGGCATTGTGGTGGCGCTTGACGCCTATGGCCCGATCACCGACAACGCCGGTGGCATTGCCGAAATGTCTGAAATGCCCAAGAGCGTGCGCGACATCACCGACCCGCTGGACGCGGTGGGCAACACCACCAAAGCGGTGACCAAGGGTTATGCCATTGGCTCGGCCGGCCTGGCCGCATTGGTGCTGTTTGCCGACTACACCCACAAGCTCGATGCTTACGGCACGCACATCACCTTTGACTTGAGCAACCCGATGGTCATCATCGGCCTCTTCATCGGCGGCCTGATTCCCTACCTGTTCGGCGCCATGGCGATGGAGGCCGTGGGCCGCGCCGCCGGCGCCGTGGTGGTGGAAGTGCGCCGCCAGTTCCGCGACATCAAGGGCATCATGGAAGGCACGGCCAAGCCCGAGTACGACACCGCAGTCGACATGCTGACCACGGCGGCCATCAAGGAAATGATGATCCCGAGTCTGCTGCCGGTGGTGGTGCCGATCCTGGTCGGCCTGATCCTCGGCCCGGCGGCTTTGGGTGGCCTGCTGATGGGCACCATCGTGACCGGGCTGTTTGTGGCCATCTCGATGTGCACCGGCGGCGGCGCTTGGGACAATGCCAAAAAATACATCGAAGACGGCAACTTTGGCGGCAAGGGCTCTGAAGCCCACAAAGCTGCGGTCACCGGTGACACCGTGGGCGACCCCTACAAAGACACCGCCGGCCCGGCCATCAACCCGTTGATCAAGATCATCAACATCGTGGCGCTGCTGATCGTGCCGGTGATGATGAAAATCCACGGCGGCTAAGCACTGCTTCAAGCCCATGTAAAACCCGCCTCGGCGGGTTTTTTTATTCTTCAAGTCTGCGGGTTAATGATGGACGTGCCCGAAATATTCATGATCTTTCAGTGGCATTGCGGTGCAATAGTTGCTCTATACTTGCGCTTATGCCGACTATGCAGCGATTCCCTGACTGTCGCATTCTGATGTATCTTGGTGATCATCCACCGCCACACGTTCACGTTGTTCTGCGCGACGGTCGCGATGCCATTGTTGAAATTGAATCGTTGTTGGTCATTGGCAAACTGGCTGGGCGCGAAATTCGCGACGCACTGAATTGGATAGCGGCCCAGAAGGCGTTTCTTTTGAACGAGTGGCAGAGGTACCAACCCATGAGCGAATTTTTCTATCCGAAACTCCAATCGGTGAGCACATTGGAGCCCTACCGTTTAATCACCACTTGGAGCACCGGTGAAGTGCTGGAGGTTGATGTCTCGGATGTGATGCAGGGACCAGCCTTTGCCGAAATTCGAAAGCCCGAGGTGTTTCGCAAGGTGCACACCGACGGATCGAGCATTGAATGGTTTGATACCGAGCTTGGACCCGACAATGTGTATGCCTGGGCTAAAGAACAAGCGGATGAGGTCAGCCATGAAATGTTTGGGGGCTGGATGCACCGCAACAAGCTTTCACTTTCTGGTGCCGCTGAGGCACTGGGCATCAGCCGCCGCATGGTGAGCTATTACCGTACGGCGCACAAAGCAATCCCTCGGTCAATATGGCTCGCATGCCTGGGTTGGGAGGTGACGCGTCTGAAGACGCGCAAGCTGCCCCGCGAACTCCCCACGGCACGAGAATATGCCAGCGCACATGCTTGAAGGCGACCACTTTGTGCCCGGCAGTTCGGCGCCCAAAACGGCCACAGTTGGTATCGGGTTCTCCGGCTCTTGAGCAGCGGGAGCCGACAGCCGCGAATACCCGCTTTGCGGCGGCCTAATCATCCAAAAATCGTGATGCCTCACTGGAATTCATCGGCCCACTCCATGCCTCATCAGGCTTCCAGGTGGCGGCCCAGCCTGGCAGCCGATCTGGCGGCGTGGGCCAGGCAATGCCGTAGCCTTGAGCCAGTTCACAACCCAGTTGCAGCAGCGCAGTGCCGTGAGCCACTGTCTTTACGCCTTCAGCAATCACCTCGCGTTTGAAGGCGGTACCTGGCCAGCGAATCCACGTTTGCTCGGGTGCTGCGTGCCCATGGACAAACCGCCCACCGATGCCGTGCCAATGCCCCCAAAGCCAGACGCCCGCCCGCCACCCACATCGCCACGGCCGCAGGGCAAGTCTGGCCTTGGGACATGACCTATTTGCCCGCCGATGACAACGCCTATGCCGAGTCGTTGTTTCGTACCGCCAAGTACCGCCCGGAGTTCCCCTCCAAGGGTTTCGAGCCGCTGGAGGCGGCGCGCCAGTGGGGTGCTGCATTCGTGCACTGGTACCAACGAACTAGGTGAGCCAGACCACCCAACGGTAAAATCAGCGGCTTTTTTATTCAATCCCATGAGGACTCACACCTTGCGCGTCGCTAAATTCAAAATCTGGGTACAGCTCTTGGCCACCATCGGAGCCGCCCTGATCGTTGTGTGGTCCGGGGTGATCGTCTGGCAAGGCTATGTTTACCGCGAGGCGGCCCTGGATCAGGCGCGCGAATTTTCCCTCAGCATGCACAACGCCACCATGGCGGGACTCACGGGCATGATGGTGACCGGCACCGTGGCGCAGCGCGATGTGTTTCTCGATCAGGTCAAGCAGCTCGGCTCCATTCGTGACGTGCGCGTGCTGCGCGGCGAGAGCGTCAGCAAGCTCTTTGGGCCCGGCACCGCCAAGGATGACGGCAATCCGGACGCCATCGAAAAACAGGTGCTGCAGACCGGCAAGGAAGTCATTCAGGTCGAATCCGACGGCAAGGGTGAATATCTGCGCGCCGTGCGTCCCACCCTGGCGATGAAGAATTCCCTGGGCAAGGATTGCACGCTCTGTCACCTGGTGCCCGAGAACACCGTGCTGGGTGCGGTCAGCATGAAAGTCTCGCTCGATCAGGTCAACGCGGGCTTGGCTGATCAGCGTCTGAAGTCGATTCTTGCCGCCGTCATCACCTGCATTCCGGTGCTGATGCTGATCTACCCGTTCATTCGCAAAGTCGTCACCCAGCCGCTGGAGTCCGGCGTGAAGGTGGCGCGCAACATTGCGGCTGGCGATCTGACGCAGCAAATCTCGGTTGACTCCAACAACGAAATGGGCGAGCTGCAGCAGGCCTTGCAAGACATGAATGAAAGCCTGGTGCGAGTCGTCGGCCAGGTGCGCGAGGGCACCGACACCATCTTCGGCGCCTCCAGTGAGATTGCCCGCGGCAATCTCGACTTATCCAGACGGACCGAGTCGCAGGCCGGCTCGTTGGAGAAGACGGCGTCCTCCATGCAAGACCTCACGTCCACGGTCAACCAGAATACCGACAATGCGCGGCGTGCCAATCAGCTTGCCATTTCCGCATCCGAGGTCGCGGTCAAAGGCGGGGCCGTGGTGGCGCAAGTGGTCCAGACCATGGAGTCCATCAATGCATCGTCGAAAAAAATTGGCGACATTATTGGCGTCATCGATGGCATCGCATTCCAGACCAACATCCTGGCCTTGAATGCGGCCGTGGAAGCGGCGCGCGCCGGTGAACAGGGGCGCGG
>JALNWC010000209.1 GCA_023231075.1 Rhodoferax sp. | reverse complement strand
GATCTGCTCCTGCAACGTCAAAATCAGCGCATCTTTTTCGGCGTGGCTTAAATGACTCAGACTTGTTGGGGTGTGCATTGCCGAGAATTATCGCTTATCGCTTCAGGGGTGCTGAGTAGTTACGTTTTTTTTTGTTGAAGTGGACACGATGGTCTGGCAAATTTTGATCTCAGGCAAAGTGAGTTCGCCGGACGCTTACTTTTAAATCACAAAAGATTGCACTCAACGTTGGGCTACGTCAGCCCAATGACGTTTGAGCAACGCTGACAGCGGCCCGGCAGCAAGACAGGCAGTCCGCATAATGGGTGGCTTAAGGAGTCCGGAAAACAGGGGCAAGATCAACGGAATAGGAGGTTCACTGGCGCGCCAGCTTGACCGGTTTTTTCTTGGCTGCTGTCTTGGTCGGCGTGCGCCGGGTCGCCTTGGCGATGGCTGTTTTTCCACGTGCCTTGACGCCGCGCCCGGACCGGGCCTTGGCTGGCAAGTAAAGCACCACCGATTGCCCGCGCTTGAATGCGGCCGTGGTGCTGACCTTGTTCCAGTTTGCAAGCACCTGGGGGCTCACGCTGAAGCGCCTGGCCATGCTGGCCACGTTGTCTTTTTTGCCCGCTTTCACCACGGTCTTTTTCAGCACCACATCGGGTGCCAGGGCCAGGTAGCCGTTGTCGGCGACATGCTCGGTGACATCGCTGTTCAAGCTGGCCGAGCGATGTACCAGCAGGGTTGATCCAGCTTTGACCCGCATTCGTGGCGGAATCTTGTTGACGCTGCGCAAATCGGCCTCGGTCATGCCGACGCGTTTGGCCGCCTCCGCAGGGCTGAGGGTGGCGGGGGCGACCCAGGCGGTCCAGTTGGCCAGACGGCTGCCGTCATAAGCTGCGAGCCTGCTTTGAAAGCGCTTGGCGTTGTCCCAGGGCAGCAGAATCTGGGAATGGCTGGCCGCCAACAAAACCGGCTTGCTGGCCGACGGGTTCAGCGCCCGAAAGTCGTCCAGAGGCACATCGGCGAGCTCGGCTGCGAGCGCCACGTCGATGTCGCGCTCAATTTCGACGCTTTGGAAATAGGGGTGGTTGCCGATCTCCGGTAGCACCACCCTGAACGATTCCGGGTTGGCCACGATGTTTTTCACGGCCTGCAGTTTCGGCACGTACATGCGGGTTTCCATGGGCATGACCAGCTCGTCATAGCGGGTGCCCGTGCCTGCATTTTTGGCTTTTTTGATGGCCCGCTGGACGCTGCCTTCGCCCCAGTTGTAAGCGGCCAGCGCCAGATGCCAGTCGCCAAACATGCCGTAAAGCTTTTGCAGGTAGTCGAGCGCGGCGCGGGTGGATTCGATCACGTCACGGCGGTCGTCGCGAAACATGTTCTGCGTGAGGTCAAAGTACTTGCCGGTGGCCGGCATGAACTGCCACATGCCGGCGGCCTTGGCGCTGGAGACCGCCTGCGGGTTGAAGGCGCTCTCGATAAACGGCAGCAGCGCCAACTCGCTGGGCATGTCGCGCCGCTCCAGTTCTTCCACGATGTAGAACAGGTATTTGCTGCCGCGCTCGGTCATGCGCGCCACGTAGTCGGGGCGGCTGCTGTACCAGAGTTCGCGCTCGCGCACCAGGTCGGAGTCGAGGTCGGACATGGCAAAGCCGCGCCGCACCCGCTCCCACAGGTCGGCCGGTGGCAGCAGCGACTGGACGCTGCGCGAGCGCAGGGAAGGTTCGGCCGCCAGGGGCTTGAGACCACCGCCCGGATAGACCGAGGTGCTGTGGTCAGGGCTATTGGGTAGGCCGGTGCCCGGGCCAGCGGACGCCGTGACCGAGGAGGTCGCGGCATGGTCGGCGGGCACGGCGAGTGGTGACGCGCAACCGGCCAGCCAAAGTGCTGGCAGCAAGGCCAGTGCGTAAAAAAGTCGTTTCAAAATTTGTCTTTCCAGGTTCGCAGGGCGGCAAAGACAGCCACGGGGTCGTCTGCCTTGGGTTCGATCTGCTGCACCGCATGGGCCACGGCGGGCAAATGGGTGCGCAAAAAGGGATTCACGGCTCTTTCAAGGCCGATCGAGGAGGGCAGTGTCGGTAACAGCTGCTGACGCAGCGTCCGGGCACGCGCCTGGTAAGCCTGCAGCTCGCTATTGTCCGGCTCAACGGCCAGCGCAAAGCGCAAACTGTCCAAGGTATATTCATGCGCACAACAGACGCGGGTGGCCTCGGGCAGTGCTGCCAGTCGCGTCAGGGACGTCAGCATCTGCGCCGGCGTGCCTTCAAACAGACGCCCGCAACCGGCGCTGAACAGGGTGTCGCCACAAAACAGCACCGGGTCTGAACCCGGAACCTGTCCCCAGTAAGCGATGTGACCGGCGGTGTGGCCCGGTACCAGCAGCACCTCAAGGCGCAGTTCGAGTGGGGTGATGACGTCGCCGTCGGCGAGCCGCTGCAAGGGTTCGGGCATGGGCTCCGTGGCGGGGCCGTACACCTGTGCGCCTGTGCTCTGGCGCAGGACATCGACGCCGCCGGTGTGGTCGCCGTGGTGGTGGGTGACTAAAATCGCCGCAAGTGTCAGCCCATGCTGTGCCAGGGCCGTCAGCACGGCTTGTGCATCCCCGGGGTCCACCACCAGCGCCCGACGGTCGTCGTGCAACATCCAGATGTAGTTGTCGTTGAAAGCAGGGATTGGAATTAACTTCATGGCTGATCAAATTATAGGTTTGCACGAATGGATGGCGACGCCGCCCGGGGCTTACCTGCTGGCCTGGGAGCGTGCGCAAATGGCGGCTGTGGTGGCCGATGTGTTTGGTTTTCATGCCCTGCAATTGGGTTTGCCCGAACTCGATGCGCTGGCCACCAACCGCATGCCGCACCGCTGGCTGGCTACTGAAACACCCCATGAAAAAGCCGCTTTTGTCACCGATTTTGCCGCACTGCCTTTTCCTGCCAACAGCCTCGATCTGGTGGTGCTGCCGCACGCCCTGGAGCTGACCGCCGATCCGCATGCGGCCTTGAGTGAAGTGGCCCGGGTGCTGGTGCCTGAGGGGCGCGTGCTGATTTGCGGCTTTAACCCCATGAGTTTGTGGGGCTTTCGCCAGCAACGCGCGCATCTGTACCGGCGGCTAGGCGTGAACCGGTTTTTTTTACCCCAGGCGGGCGAATTCATTGGCTATCTGCGCTGCCGTGATTGGCTGCGCCTGCTGAGTTTCGAGATTGAGTCCGGGCACTTTGGCTGTTATCGGCCGGCCTTTGCCAGCGAACCCTGGTTGCAGCGTTTTGCCTGGATGGACCAGGCCGGCGCGCGTTGGTGGCCTTTTTTTGGCGCCGTCTATTTTTTGGCGGCGGTCAAGCGGGTGCGCGGCATGACGCTGCTCAATCCGGCCCGGAAGTCGGCACGGCTGTTGCCGAATGCACCGGTTTCAATTGCCAACAGCTCGGGCTCCAGCAAGTCAGGTGCCTGACTATTTTTTGCCCCATACATGATCAGGGAAAACGTTTGAATTCGATTGAAATTTACACCGATGGTGCCTGCAAAGGCAATCCGGGCCCGGGTGGCTGGGGCGCGCTGCTCAAATCGGGCACGGCCCAAAAAGAACTGTTTGGCGGTGAAATGGGCACCACCAACAACCGCATGGAAATGATGGCCGTGATCGAGGCACTGTCGGCCCTGAAGCGCCCCTGCCGGGTCACGCTGCATGTCGACAGCCAGTATGTGCTCAAGGGCATGACCGAGTGGCTGCCGGGCTGGAAGGCGCGCGGCTGGAAAACCGGCGCCAAGGCGCCGGTCAAAAACGTCGATTTGTGGCAACGCCTGGATGCGCTGGTCAACCGTGGCACGCATCAGATCGATTGGCGCTGGGTGCGTGGCCACGATGGCGACCCCGGCAATGAGCGTGCCGATGAATTGGCCAATCGGGGCGTTGAAATGGCGCTGCGCCAGCGCTGACCGCTGGCCCGGCTGCGTGCAGGGGTGGGTTGTGCCGCTACAGTCGCCCGGTACAGGTTTTAGGCGCTTTGTCCGGGAAAACCAAAGATGGCTTCCAAATTTTCTTTTGTCGCAGTCGCGGCGGTCGGTATCGCGCTGGCGGGTGGCGTGGCCTGGTGGCTGCAGTCGCGTCCGCAGTGGCCCACGGCCATCAAGGATGCCGGGGGCAGCGCCGCCCGGGCTGTCGGCAGTGCGCCGGGCGCTCCCCGGGGGGCTGGCGTGGAAGCGGCCAAGGTGGTGGCGCAGTCGCTGCGCGACGATGCCCAGTCCGTGGGCAGTTTGCGCGCGCGCAACAGTGTGATGCTGCGACCCGAGTGGGTTGGGCGCATCACTGCGCTCAACTTCACGGACGGTGGCCCGGTGCGCCAAGGCCAGCTGCTGGTTCAGTTTGACGACCAGTTGCAGCAGGCCGAGGTGCAGCAAATGCAGGCGCAACTGGCCATCGCCCAGGCCAATTACCAACGCACCCAGGAACTGGTCGCCGAAAAGTTCCTGGCACAACAAACGCTCGACACCAGCGCCGCCAACCTCAAGGTCGCGCAGGCGCAATTGGCCCTGGCCCGGGCGCGCCTGGCACGCATGGCGGTGCGCGCGCCCTTTGACGGCACGGCCGGGATCCGGCTGGTGAATGTGGGTGACTATGTGAAAGACGGCGCCGATCTGGTGGCCCTGGAAGACGCGCGCCAGATGCTGGTGGACTACCGGCTGCCGGAGCGTTACGGCGGCCGGGTGAAACCAGGCCAAAGCGTCGAGCTGACGCTGGACGCCTTGCCCGGTCGCAGTTTCAAGGCCGCCGTCGAAGCCATTGACCCGCTGCTCGATACCAACGGCCGATCCGTGGGCGTGCGCGCGCTGCTGTTGGCGCCCGGGCGTGCTTCACTGCGCACCGGCATGTCAGCCCATGTGACCACGGTCTTTTCGGTCAACGAGGCAGCCCTGGTGGTGCCCGAGGAAGCTGTTTTGCCGCAAGGCGGCAAGCAGTTTGTCATCCAGCTGGTCGCGCCGCCAGGCGGTACCGCCATGCCCGCAGACAGCCAGTTTGTCTCGCGGCGGCAAGAGGTCAAGCTGGGCCTGCGCCGTGCCGGTCGGGTTGAAATTGTGGCGGGGCTGGCACTGGGCGATACCGTGGTGGTGGCGGGCCAGCAGCGGCTGCAAAAAGACGGCTCGCCGGTGCGCATTGTTGAACTTGGCAAGCCCATCGGCAAGGCGTCAGCCGCCACACCGCCGGCGTCCGAGGCCCGTCGCTGATTTGCCAGGCCATTGATCATGCAACTGGCTGAAACCTCCATCCGCCGCCCGGTCTTTGCCACCGTGCTGTCGCTGCTGATCGTGTTGATCGGTGCGGTCTCCTTCAGCCGCCTGACGGTGCGCGAATACCCCAAGATCGACGAACCCGTGGTGTCGGTGAGCACCAGCTTTGTCGGCGCCTCCAGCGAAGTCATGGAAACCCAGGTCAGCAAGGTGCTGGAAGACTCGCTCTCGGGCATCGAGGGGGTGGATGTGATCACCTCCACCAGCCGCCAGGAGCGCAGCCAGATCTCGGTGCGTTTTGCCCTGACCCGCGATGCCGATGCCGCCGCCGCCGATGTGCGCGACAAGGTCACCCGGGTGCGCCAG
>JALNWC010000208.1 GCA_023231075.1 Rhodoferax sp. | reverse complement strand
TCAAAATAGTTGGGGTCAGAGCACGTCGCTGCGCGAGTGGTCTGACCCGCAAGGTCTCAGGCTACCCCGTGCGCCTTGAACCAGGCCAGCGCGCGCTTGAAGCCGTCTTCGGCAGCCTCCTTGCGGTAGCTCGGGCGGTAGTCGGCATGGAAGGCGTGCGGCGCATCCTGGTAAACCACGAATTCCGAGGCTTGGGCGGCGGCGTTGCCCCGGGCGCCGGCTTCGGCCAGCGCGTCCTTCATCTGGTTGACGGTGGTCAGCGGAATGCCGCCGTCCTGGCCACCGTACAAGCCCAGCACCGGGGCCTTCAGGTCGGCCGCCTGGTCCAACGGATGCTTCGGCGTGAGCGCGGTGGGCGTGCCCACCAGACGGCCGTACCAGGCCACGCCGGCCTGGACCTGGTTGCTGTGCTGGGCGTACAGCCAGGTGATGCGGCCGCCCCAGCAAAAGCCGGTGACGCCGACTTTATTCAGGTTGCCGCCGTTGGCACCGGCCCAGGCCACGGCCGCAACCAAATCTTTCATGACTTGCGCATCAGGCACTTTGGAGACCACTTCGGCCATCAATTTGGCCACTTCACCGTAGCTGCCGGGATCGCCCTGGCGCGCATACAGCTCGGGCGCAATCGCCAGGTAGCCGGCCTTGGCAAAGCGGCGGCAGGTGTCGGCAATGTACGCATGCACGCCAAAAATTTCCTGAATCACCAGCACCACCGGCAGGTTCTTTTTACCGGCGGGGGCCGCATAAAAAAACGGCACCGCAAAGCCGTCAACCGTGAAACTCGACTCGCCCGTGGTCAGACCGTCGGCGGGCGTTTTGATCGCGGTTTGCGCCATGATCGGCATGGCCGTGGCGGCGTAGCCCACGCCCAACGCCACCTTCAGCGCCGTGCGACGGCTGGCACCCTGTAGGTTGGACTGGCCTGGCAGCAAAGCATTAAAGTCCTGGGTTTGATCCTGGTTCAGCATCTGCGGTCTCCTTGGGTTGAAAAGGGGCGAGCTTAAATTCGAATTCATCGACGGGTGGCTCAGGAAATCCAAATCCTCACAAATCTGACTGGTGATGGGCATGACCGTTGCGCTATGATTTGCCGCAATGCCAAAGCCCACGGTGATCCCGAGATTTTTGGCAGAAAGATGTGGCCCAGGTGCTTTACCCAATGCACACCAGGCCGTTTTCCACGTATTCTTTGATGGATCACAAGTCCGCCAGGAGATCAACCCCATGCCACAGCGCAAACCTTTGCACCTGCACGTGCCCGAGCCCACCGGGCGTCCCGGTCACGAAACCGATTTCTCCTACCTCCCGCTGTCCGCCGCTGGCGCCAAGCGCCGCCCGCCGGTCGATGTCGCAGCCGCCCAGACCAACGACCTGGCCTTTGCGCTGATCCGGGTGCTCGATGACGATGGCAAGGCGGTTGGCCCCTGGGCCCCGCAAATGGACGTGGCGCTGCTGCAGCGCGGCCTGCGCGCCATGCTGCTGACGCGCGCCTTCGATGCCCGCATGCTGATTGCCCAGCGGCAGAAAAAAATGTCGTTCTACATGCAATGCCTGGGCGAGGAAGCCATTGCCTGCGCCCATGCGCTGGCCATCGGCGACGGCGACATGTGTTTTCCCACCTACCGCCAGCAAGGGCTGCTGCTGGCACGCGAAGACAACAACATGGTGGACATGATTTGCCAGCTCTACAGCAATGCGCGCGACCCCATGAAAGGGCGGCAACTGCCGGTGATGTATTCGAGCAAGAAGCAGGGCTTTTTCTCGATCTCCGGCAATCTCGCCACCCAGGTCATTCAAGGCGTGGGCTGGGCCATGGCCAGCGCCATCAAGGGCGACGACAAGGTGGCCTCGGCCTGGATCGGCGACGGCGCCACCGCCGAGGCCGACTTTCACACCGCGCTGACCTTTGCCCACGTCTACCGGGCGCCGGTGATCATCAACGTGGTCAACAACCAGTGGGCCATCTCCACCTTCCAGGCCATTGCCGGCGGCGAAGGCACCACCTTTGCGGCACGCGGCGCGGGCTGCGGCATCGCCTCCTTGCGCGTCGATGGCAACGATTTCCTGGCGGTCTATGCCGCCTCCAAATGGGCGCTGGAGCGCGCCCGTTCCAGCTTTGGCCCGACCCTGATCGAGTGGGTGACCTACCGTGCCGGGCCGCATTCCACCAGCGACGACCCGAGCAAATACCGCCCGGCCAATGACGCCGCGCGCTTTCCGCTGGGCGACCCGATCGAGCGTCTGAAAAAACACCTGATCGGCCTCGGCGCCTGGTCGGACGCCGAACACGGAGCCACCCAAAAAGCGCTGGAAGCACAGGTGGCCGCCGCGCAAAAAGAGGCTGAGCGCTACGGCACGCTGGCCGACGCCCACGGCCAGAGTGTGGACACCATGTTCGAGGACGTGTACGAACAGATGCCGGCGCACCTGGTGCGTCAGCGCCAGGAACTGCAACACGGACTGGGAGCCTGATCATGGACAACACGCAAACCACGCCCATGACGATGATCCAGGCGCTGCGCTCGGCGATGGACGTGATGCTCACGCGCGACCCCAATGTGGTGGTCTACGGCCAGGACGTGGGCTACTTTGGCGGCGTCTTTCGCTGCACCGAGGGCCTGCAGCAAAAACACGGCAAGCAACGCGTGTTCGATGCCCCGATCTCCGAAGGCGGCATTGTCGGCACGGCGGTCGGCATGGGCGCCTACGGCCTGCGCCCGGTGGTCGAAATCCAGTTTGCCGACTACGTCTACCCGGCCACCGACCAGATCGTGTCCGAGGCGGCACGCCTGCGTTACCGCTCGGCGGGCGACTTCACCTGCCCCCTCACCATCCGCATGCCCTGCGGCGGCGGCATTTACGGCGGCCAGACCCACAGCCAGAGCCCCGAGGCCATCTTCACCCAGGTCTGCGGCCTGCGCACCGTGATGCCGTCCAACCCCTATGACGCCAAGGGTCTGCTGATTGCCTCGATCGAGAACAACGACCCGGTGATTTTTCTGGAACCCAAGCGGCTCTACAACGGCCCGTTCGACGGCCACCACGAGCGTCCGGTGGTGCCCTGGAGCAAACACCCGCTGGGTGAAGTGCCCGAGGGTTATTACACCGTGCCGCTGGACAGCGCCCGCATCACCCGGCCCGGCACGGCGGTGACCGTGATCGCCTACGGCACCATGGTGCATGTGGCCGAGGCCGCGGCGACCGAGTCGGGCGTCGACGCCGAGGTGATCGACCTGCGCAGCCTGTGGCCGCTGGACCTCGACACCCTGGTGGCTTCGGTCAAGAAGACCGGCCGCTGCGTCATCGTGCATGAAGCCACGCGCACCAACGGTCTGGGGGCAGAACTCAGCGCGCTGATTCAGGAGCATTGCTTCTACCACTTGGAAGCCCCCATCGAGCGCGTGACGGGTTGGGACACGCCCTACCCGCATGCCCAGGAGTGGTCGTATTTTCCGGGGCCGGCGCGCGTGGGCGCCGCCCTGCAACGCGTGCTGGAGGCCTGAGATGACAACACAAACCATCAAAATGCCCGACATCGGCGAAGGCATTGCCGAGGTCGAACTGGTGGCCTGGCATGTGCAGGTCGGCGATACCGTGCGTGAGGACCAGCTCCTGGCCGACGTGATGACCGACAAGGCCACGGTCGAGATTCCGTCGCATGTGGCCGGCGTCGTGCGGTCGCTCGACGCGGCCGTGGGCCAGGTGGTGGCCGTGGGCACCGAGATCATCCACATCGAGGTGGCGGGATCGGACCATCCTGTACAGGCATCGCCCCCGGCGACTGCACCGGCAGCGATCAGTGCGCCACCCTCATCGACTCGCCTTGAGCCGGTTCGCCCTGAGTCCGTTCGTCCTGAGTCCGTTCGTCCTGAGCTTGTCGAAGGGGTCGAAAGAGTCGAAGGGCATCCCGATCACCCCAACGGCAAACCCATTGCCGCCCCAGCGGTGCGCCGTCGCGCCTGGGAACTCGGCATTGAACTCAGCCGTGTCAAAGGCACCGGCCCGGCCGGGCGCATCACACAGGCCGACCTCGACGCGCACGCGCAGCACAGCGGCGCAAGCTCAGGCCCCTCAAGCCCCGGCGGCACCGTGCAAGGCAGCGCGGGCCCAGGCAAGGCGCTCAACGACCCTCGTTACGCGCAGCGCACAGATGAAGAAGTCATCCCCGTCATTGGCCTGCGCCGCAAGATTGCGCAGAAGATGCAGGAGGCCAAACGCCGCATTCCGCATTTCACCTATGTCGAGGAAGTCGACGTCACCGAGCTCGAAGACCTGCGCGCGCGCCTGAATGCCCAATACGGTGCCAGCCGCGGCAAGCTCACGCTGCTGCCGTTTTTGATCCGTGCCATGGTGCTGGCGGTGCGCGAGCACCCCGAGGTCAACGCACGCTACGACGACGAGGCCGCCGTCGTGACGCGCTTTGCCGCCGTGCATCTGGGGCTGGCCACACAGACCAGCGGCGGCTTGATGGTGCCGGTGATTCGCCACGCGGAGGCGCTCGATTTATGGGCTTGCGCCGCCGAAATCCTGCGTCTTGCCGAAGCCGCCCGCAACGGCAAAGCCACGCGCGAGGAACTGAGCGGATCGACCCTCACCGTGACCAGTCTGGGGCCGCTGGCCGGCATCGCGCATACCCCCGTCATCAACCACCCCGAGGTCGCCATCGTCGGCCCGAACCGCATCGTCGAGCGGCCGATGATCAGGGGCGGCCGGGTGGTGGCGCGCAAGATGATGAACGTCTCGAGCTCGTTCGACCACCGGGTCGTCGACGGCATGAATGCGGCCGAATTCATCCAGAGAATTCGCGCTTATCTGGAATGTCCGGGGACCCTGCTGCTGGCCTGAAATCGGTCGGGACTGTGGCACCATCGGCTTCTTGCTTTAAAACTGATTGCGAACGCCGCCGATGCGCCACCAGACAACCACCCAGACCCTTGCCGACGTCTCCCTGGACGACAAGTATGTGAACACCCAGGGCCTGGCCTTCATGAGCGGCATGCAGGCGCTGGTGCGGCTGCCCCTGACGCTGCACGAACGCGGCTTGCGCGCGGGCAAAAAGCTCGGGGGCTACATTTCGGGCTACCGCGGCTCGCCGGTCGGCAGCTATGACATGGCGCTGTGGGCCGCTCAGGCCCATCTGGACGCGCGCAACATCACGTTTCAGGCCGGGGTCAACGAGGAGCTGGCGGCCACCGCCGTCTGGGGCAGCCAGCAGGTGCACCTGCTGGGCGACAGCGCTTTTGATGGCGTCTTCGGGCTCTGGTACGGCAAGGCGCCCGGGGTCGATCGCAGCATCGACGTGCTGCGCCATGCCAACCAGGCGGGCAGCTCGCCCCAGGGTGGCGTGCTGGCCATTGCGGGGGATGACCCCAACGCGGTGTCGAGCACCGTGACCGGCTGCTCCGACTACGACTTTGTCTCGGTCGGCATGCCGGTGCTCTACCCCGCCAGCGTGCAGGACATGCTCGACTTCGGCGTCATGGGCATCGAGTTGTCCCGCTACAGCGGCTGCTGGGTCGGCTTCAAGGCCGTGACCGACATGGCCGAAAGCTCGGCCATCGTGGACCTGGACATTCACCGCGTGCG
>JALNWC010000207.1 GCA_023231075.1 Rhodoferax sp. | reverse complement strand
TGGGATCCATTTGTCCGCATTTTCCACTGGAGCCTGGTGGGCTGCGTGCTGCTCAACCAGTTTGTGCTGGAAGCCGGTGAAACGGCGCACCAATGGGCGGGCTACATCGCCTGCGCCCTGGTGTTGGCACGGGTGGCATGGGGCTTCGTAGGCAGTCGTCATGCGCGCTTTGCCGATTTCTTCCCCACCCCCGGTCGCCTGAGCGCGCATCTCAAAGCCGTGCGTCAGGGACGGCACCCCCAGTACCTGGGCCACAACCCGGTGGCGGCCTTGATGATGCTGGGCTTGATGTTGCTGATCCTGTTGCTGGGTGTCAGCGGCTGGCTGCAGGGCACGGATGCCTTCTTCGGTGAAGAGTGGCTGATGGAGCTGCACGAGGTGCTGGCCAATGGCCTGCTGCTCGCAGCCGGACTGCACGCTGCCGCAGCGCTCGTGATGGGACGCCTGGAGCGTGTAGGTCTGGTGCGCGCCATGATCACGGGCGTCAAACAATCTTATTGAGCCGAGCCAACGCATGCGTCTGTTGCTTCTGGAGGACGACGTCACCCTGGGTGAAGCGCTGCGCGATTACCTGCGCAGCGAGGGCCATGTCGTCGACTGGTGCACCACGCTGGCCCAGGCCAGGGCGTTGATCTCCGAACCCTATGACGCCTGGCTGCTCGACTGGAACCTGCCAGACGGCTCCGGGGTCGACTGGCTCCGCTCCTTGCGCGCCAAGGGCAGAAAAGTCCCGGCCGTGGTGCTGACCGCACGCGACCTGCTGGGCGACCGCATTCAGGGACTGGACAGCGGCGCCGATGACTTCCTGGTCAAGCCCTTTGCACCTGAAGAACTGTGCGCCAGGTTGCGCGCCATCGCGCGGCGCCTGGTCGGCAGCGCGCAGCGCAAGGCTTTCGGCCCGGTGCAGATCGACCTGACCGCCAAAGCGGTCTGGCGCAATGACCAGAGCGTCGAACTCACAGCCAGGGAATGGACCCTTCTGGAGGCGCTGGTGCTACGCGCCGGCCGGATCGTCTCGAGAAACGATCTCGAAGCCCTGGCGCTGGGCTTTGACAGCGAACTCGCCAGCAATTCCATCGAGGTTCACATTTTCAAGCTGCGCCAAAAACTCGGCAAAGCCCTGATCGAAACCGTGCGCGGGCTCGGTTACCGCATCCCCGCCGCCTGACCCCGAGCCGTCGATCATGGCCGACCCAGCCTTGCCTTCCATCCGGCACCGTCTCGCCGCCTCCCTGCTGTGGATCTCGCTGCTGGCCAGTGGCCTGACGGGCCTGATGATCTGGAAGGTGATCGGTCATGAAATCGACGAGCAGGTGGACCAGAAGCTGACCGAGTCGGCCGAGATCATCCACAACCTGCTGCCCACCCTGCCTGCGAACGGCAACGTCATTGCAGGCACACCGGGCGATGAAGAGTACGAAGAGCACCTGATCTGGCAAGTGGTTGACAGCGCCACCGGTCGGGTACTGATTCGCTCGCACAATGCGCCCGAACAGGCACTGCAGAAAACCGTCTCACACGAGTTGGCTGACAGCGCGGACCGGCACTGGCGTTTGATCACCATCGACTTCAAAAAATCACCGGATCGCTTTCTGTTGGTGGCGCAAAACACCGAGGAACGCGACGAAGCCTATTCGGCGGCCATCCTCTACGCCGCGCTGATCTCGCTGTTGGCGGGCCTGGTGTCCACCTTGCTGCTGATTTGGCAATTTCACCGGGAGCTGGAACCCTTGGCCAGACTCTCGGAGCAGGTCAAAACCTATGATCCGTTGCGGCCCGACACCTTGCCGCGTGCCGCCACGCGGGCCGAGCTGCAACCCATCGAGCAGGCCGTCCATGAACTCGGGCAGCGCCTGGCGCAGCGCGTCATCAGCGAGCGCGCCTTCACCTCGCATGCCGCCCACGCCCTGCGCACCCCCGTGGCCGGCATCGATGCCCAACTGGCGATCGCCCTCAGGGAAGCCCCTGAGGCCTTGCGCCCGCGGCTGATCCGTGCCCGCCAGGCGGCCTCCCGCCTGGGCCGGGTCATACAGGCCTTGCTGGCGATGTTTCGCAGCGGCGTGGATCCGCAGCGACAAACCATCCGGCTCAGCGAACTGCTGCAGCCCTTGTCGTTCAGCGAGCTGCAGATCGACATTCGCAACGATGAAGCCCTGAGCGCCGATCCGGATTTACTGACCGCCGCGCTGCTCAACCTGCTGGACAACGCACAGCGCCACCAGGCCCGGCAAGTTCAATTGATCTTGGTCCAGGACGCCGGCTGGACCCGGCTGCGACTGCATGACGATGGCGTCGGCTGCCCACCCGAGCGCCTGCAACAACTGCGACAAGCCCTGGCGCGACAAGATTACAGCACCGACAGCGGCCTCAAAGGCCTGGGCTTGATCCTGGCCGACCTGGTGATGCGCGCGCACGGGGGCCGCATGGAACTGCCCCAGGTCGAACCGGGATTCTGCGTCGACCTGAACTGGCCCAGCACCTGATACCGGGCAGCCGTTCTTGCGGAATCAGCACCGCGGAACTTTGACCGTGCAAGCGACTTGCAAGCGGCTAAGGGCTCGCAAAGCAATAGCGCACCGACCCCATGGCGGACGGCACGGATAATGCAGCCTTGTCGGGCCGTCCGTCGAAACCCCTGGAGTCACGCATGTCAACCCTCAGAAGCCTCGCATCCGCCGCGTTGTTCGCCACCGCCATGCTCTTGTCGGCCTGTGCCACGCATGGCCCGGCAACCAGCCCGGCGACGACGAGCGTCAAGGCGAACGCGTTTTCTGGGCTCGTGCCATTTGCGACCGATGAAGGCATGGCACGTCTTGGCCGAGCTGATGCAAAGAGCGACTTCGCAGCGCTCGCCAACCAGTTTGAAGCCCAGTACAACGGCGCCTTTTGCGGGCCTACCTCGGCGGCGATCGTGCTCAACACCCTGCACAGTCGGCGTGCCGACTTGCCACGCGACCACACACGGCTGCGCAAGGATGATGTGCAGTTCATGCCCGTCGGCGCCGACCCGATCGTCCCGCGGTTCACGCAGGACAACGTGATCGACCGGGGCCCGAAAACACGTGCGCAGGTGCTCGGCGAGCCGATCACCGTTGGCGGCAAGCAAGTCAAAGACTTCGGCTACCAGTTGCGCCAATTTGACGCCATGCTGCGCGCAAACGCCCTCGTCACAACCGTCGTCGTCGTCGACGATGCGCGCTCCGAACCGGCCATCCGCGCTGACCTGGCAGACAACCTCGCGCGCGGCGGCGACTACGTGATCGTGAATTACAGGCGTGAGGCTGTGGGCCAGAAGGGCGGCGGTCACATCTCGCCGCTCGGCGCCTACGACGCTGCGTCAGACTCCTTCCTCGTGCTGGATGTCAACCCGGCTGCAGCGGGCTGGGTCTGGATGCCGGCGGCGACGCTGGTGAAAGGCATGCGCACTTTCGACACCGTGGAGAACCGCGGCTACGTGCTGGTCCACGCGCCCTAAGGGCTCATGCAACACGCAGACGTGCGCAGGGTCATGGCCATGCGGCAGCGCGCGTCAACCGAGAGTTTGTCTTGAGGGTCCGCTTGTCCAGGCGCGCGCATGACCCAAGCGACTGCCGACTCACGACACAGGCAACGAAGCCATCTTTTCGGGCTTAACCCGCCTGGTACGCCACCCGCCCGCCCACCAGCGTGCAGCGCACGCGTCCGGGCAACTCGTAGCCTGAGAACGGCGTGTGTTTGCCCTGGCTGACCAGGGTGTCGGCCTGCACCGTCCAACTGGCCTGCGGGTCGAACACACAGACGTCGGCCAGACCGCCCACCTGCAAGCGGCCGGTGCGCCCCAGCCGGGGGCCCAGCGCCGCGCCCAGCACCCGGGCCGGGCCGTCGGTCACCACCTGCAGCGCCCGCAGCAGGGGCACAGCGCTGTCCTGGTGCCACTTGAAGGCCAGGCTCAGCAACAGCTCCAGCCCGGTGGCCCCGGGCTCGCTTTCGGCAAACGGCAAGTTCTTGGCATTTTCGTCCACCGGCGTGTGGTCCGACACCAACGCATCCAGCGTGCCGTCGGCCAGGCCGACGCGCAGCGCATCACGGTCGCGCTGCTGGCGCAAGGGCGGGTTCAGCCGCGCGCGGCTGTCAAAGTAGCCGATGTCGGCGTCGGTCAAATGCAGCGAGTTGACGCTGACGTCACAGCTCACCTTCAGGCCGTCCAGCTTGGCCTGGCGCACCAGCGCCACGCCGGCGGCACTGCTGATGCGGCACAGGTGGACGCGCGCCCCGGTGGCGCGCATCAACTCGAAAATGGTGTGCAGCGCAATGGTCTCGGCCATCACCGGCACGCCGCTCAAACCCATGCGGGTGGCCAATGGGCCGCTGGCCGCCACGCCCTGCCCCAGAAAATAGTCCTGCGGGCGCAGCCACACGGCGTAGCCAAAGGTGGTCGCGTACTGGAAGGTACGCTGCAGCACCTGGGTGTTGCCCAGCATCACCTCGGCCTGGCTGAAAGCGACACAACCGGCATCGGTCAACATCACCATTTCGGTCAGCGTTTCGCCCTTCAAGCCGCGGGTGAGCGCGCCCAGCGGATAGACCCGCGCCTGTTGCAGTTTTTCGGCCCGAAAGCGCAGCATTTCCACCAGGCCGGGCTCGTCGAGCACCGGGTCGGTGTCGGGCTGGCAGACCAGGCTGGTGACCCCCCCGGCCATGGCCGCCGCCATTTCGGACTCCAACATGCGGGCGTGCTCGTTGCCCGGCTCGCGCAGGCGCACGGCCAGGTCCACGAGACCCGGCAAGACCAGGCAGCCGGTGGCCGCAATGATGACCTCCGGCTGAAAATCAGCAGGGATGTTTTGAATCGCGAGGACAGCCCCGTTGACCAAGGCGACGTCGGCCTGCGCGTCGAGACCACTGGCGGGGTCGATGACCCGGCCACCCTGAATCAGCACACGTGTTTGCTTGTTCATCTGTTGTTCTCAAAAAAGTTCAGGCTTCGTTGCCAGCCACGATGCTCATCACCGCCATGCGCACCGCAATGCCAAAAGTCACCTGCGGCAGGATCACGCTCTGGCGGCCATCGACCACCGCCGAGTCAATCTCCACGCCGCGGTTGATCGGGCCCGGGTGCATCACGATGGCATCGGGCTTGGCCCGTTGCAGCTTGGCCGGGGTCAGGCCGAAGCTCTTGAAAAATTCCTGGCTCGACGGCAGCAGCGCGCCGCTCATGCGCTCGTTTTGCAGGCGCAGCATGATGACCACATCGGCGTCCTTGATGCCCTCTTCGAGCGTATGACACACCCGCACGCCCATGGGCGCCATGTCGGAGGGCACCAGGGTCTTGGGGCCGACCACGCGCACCTCGGCGCAGCCCAGCGTGGTGAGCGCGTGGATGTCGGAGCGCGCCACGCGCGAGTGCAGCACGTCGCCCACGATGGCCACCGTCAGGTTGGCAAAGTCGCCCTTGTAGTGGCGAATGGTGTACATGTCGAGCAGGCCTTGGGTGGGGTGGGCATGGCGGCCGTCGCCGGCGTTGACCACATGCACATGCGGTGCCACATGCTGGGCGATCAGGTAGGGCGCGCCCGACTCGCTGTGGCGCACCACAAAAATGTCGGCGGCCATGGC
>JALNWC010000206.1 GCA_023231075.1 Rhodoferax sp. | reverse complement strand
TCGGTGCAAATTGCCCTGCGCGCGCACGCCGGAGACTCCGCACTTCAGGCCGCCAAAGCCTGGCAAAACGCCCTGCCTGCCTCCCGGGAGGCGACCGGCTTTGTGCTGCAAATCTTGTTGAATCTGAACCGCCTGGCGCAAACCCAGGAGCCACTCAAGCGCCTGCTGGCGCTCACGCCCCAAGCTGAGCGGGCCGACACGATATGGGCCATCCCCAGCCTGTATGAGCGCGCCAGCGACAAGCAGCTCGCTGTGACAGTGGTTCAGAAAGCCTTGACGCCCCTGCTCGACGACCCCAAGCTGGGAGCCACAGCCTGGGCCACGCTGGGACGACTATGGATGGCTGCGGGCAATCCGGTGGCCGCCTTGAGCGCTGCGGAAAAAGGTCAGCGCTTTGCCGCGCACCCGGAGCACCCGGCCTGGCTGGCCTTGAGCCTGATGCGCGCCGACGTGACCCATGCCGAGAATCTGGTCAAAAACCACCTGGCCAACAAGCCCAGCACAGAATTCCGCATGGCCTACGCGCAAACCCTGTGGCTGGCCCATCGCCAAGCCGAAGCGCTCAAGGAACTGCAAAACGTCAATCAACAGCAGCCGGACTATGCCCCGGCCACCCTGCTGCAAGGCATGCTCAATCTGGAAATGGGTCACCTCGACAGCGCGCGAGCCGATTTACTGCGCTACCTGGAACTGATGAAGGGCCAAACCTCAGCGCAGACCGGCACGCCGGCGCCGCGTGGCCCGTCCCAGGCTTACCTGTCGCTGGCGCAAATTGCGCTGCTGCGCAAGGACCTGCCCCAAGCCCAGGACTGGCTGCAACGCGTTGATCACCCCGACGACGTGTTGACGGCCCAACTCCGGCGCGCCGGGTTGATGGCCCAGCAAGGCCAGCTTGAAGCCGCGCTGACGCTGATCCACAGCCTGCCAGAGCGATCAGCCACCGAGGCGCGCCTCAAGCGCAGTGCAGAAGTGCAAATCTTGCGCGACCAAAAACAATTGACCCGAGCCCGAAGTGTGCTGGAGACGGCCCTGGCCGACAACCCGGAAGATATCGATATCCTTTACGAATTGGCCATGCTGGCTGAAAAAATGGACGATCTGGCGGAGATGGAACGTCTGTTACGCCAGTTGATGGCGGCCAAACCGGAGGACCCGCAGGCCTATAACGCCCTGGGATATTCACTGGCAGACCGTGGTCAGCGCCTGCCCGAGGCCCGGCAGCTCATTGAAAAAGCCCTGCAACTCAAGCCCAATGACCCGTTTATCATGGACAGTCTGGCATGGGTCGCCTTTCGCATGGGACAAAACGACGAGGCCTTGCGTTTGTTGCGCAGCGCCTTCAGGCAAAGACCGGATGCCGAAATAGCCGCTCACCTGGGCGAGGTGTTGTGGCTCAGCGGCCAAGCCGACGAAGCCAGAAGCGTCTGGCGTGAGGGCCTTGAACTCAATCCTGAGAACGAGACCCTGAAAGCGACCCTGCAACGCCTGCACGTGCCACTGTGAACAGACGCCTGGCTGCATCGTTGCCCGGCTTGTGCTTGCTGCTGGCCCTGGCAGGCTGCGCGGCACCCGGCCGCATGCCTGAGGAGACAGCCTCTGCGGCAGCACGCTGGAGCGGGCGCATGTCGGTGCGGGTTGAAGCCAGTCCATCGCTGGGTCCGCAGGCGTTTTCCTCAACTTTTGAACTGCAAGGTGGGCCCCGCCAGGGGGACTTGTACTTTTACACCCCCCTGGGCAGCACCGCGGCGTCCATTGTCTGGACTCCCGGGCAGGCGCAACTGCAATCTGGTGCCGAGACCCGACACTTCGCCAACATCGCCGACTTGATCGAACGCGTGCTCGGCACGCCGGTGCCGGTGACCGCGCTGTTTGCCTGGCTGGCCGGCGACCCGGTGAGCCTGGATGGCTGGGAAGTAGACCAGTCCCAATTTGGCAATGGCAAAATTACCGCCCGACGCACCAGCCCCCCGCCCGGCGCAGAAATTCGTATTGTCCTTGAACCCTGAACACCGGCCTGGCGTGCCGGAGCCCAATCAACCGCGTCCAGATGAAATCCTTGTTTGACATCCCGGCCCCGGCCAAACTCAACCTGTTTTTACACCTTGTCGGCCGCCGCGCCGATGGCTACCATTTGCTGGAATCGGTGTTCATGCTGATCGACTGGTGCGACACGCTGCACTTTGAGTTGCGCGCAGACGGCGCCATCAGCCGGGAGGACCTGACGACGGCGCTGCCCGCCGACGACCTGATTGTTCGCGCCGCACGCGCCCTGCAAGCGCTCAGCGGCACCGGCCATGGGGTTCATATCGGCATCGCCAAATCCATCCCGGAGCAGGCTGGCCTTGGTGGCGGTTCCTCGGACGCCGCCTCGACCCTGTTGGCACTCAATCGCTTATGGGGACTCGGGCTGAGCCTGTCGCAACTCCAGAAAATCGGCCTGCAGCTGGGCGCCGATGTCCCCTTCTTTTTAAACGGTCATAACGCCTGGGTCAGTGGCATTGGCGAACACATGACGCCCATCACGCTGGCGCCTGCCCGCTTCGTCGTGGTCAAACCCGGCGAAGGTTTGCAAACCCAGAGAATTTTTTCACACCCCGACTTAAAAAGGGACACGAAAACCGCTATAATTTTGGACTTCGCTGCAGACGCATATGGCTTTGGCCACAACGACTTGCAGCCTGTCGCACAGGCGCTTTGCCCCGCCGTCACGAAGGCACTTGCCTGGTGCAGTGACCGCGGGTTGGTCGCCAAAATGTCAGGCTCCGGAAGTTCAGTGTTTGCGCAGATTGCGGAAAGTTTCGAGGCTGGTGATCACGCCGGTTTCCAAGTGAGACAATGCCGCAATCTCGCGACCCATCCTCTTCAAGGATGGGCTGCTTAGCAAGAGTTATCGGTGGGTCATGTTGCATGATCCACCCGTGTAGGGGAGTCGCCAAGCTGGTTAAGGCACTGGATTTTGATTCCAGCATGCGAAGGTTCGAATCCTTCCTCCCCTGCCAAATTTTTACACGTGTCCACTTGAGACATGAAACTTCCACAGCGACTCATAAGTTGGGATCTCCATGCAAGCCGATCAAACCCCTGATTTCATGGTTTTTACAGGCAATGCCAATCCCGCACTGGCCAACGACATTGCGCATTACCTTCACATTGGCTTGGGAAATGCCGAGGTGGGCCGGTTTTCCGATGGCGAAGTGACCGTCGAAATCAAACAAAACGTGCGTGCGCGCGACGTTTTTGTGGTGCAAAGCACCTGTGCCCCCACCAACGAAAACCTGATGGAACTGCTGATCATGGTGGACGCCCTCAAGCGCGCCTCCGCCGAACGCATCAGCGCCGTGATTCCCTACTTTGGTTATGCGCGACAAGACCGCCGTCCGCGTTCCAGCCGGGTGCCGATTTCCGCCAAGGTGGTGGCCAACATGCTGCAAGCCGTGGGCGTGGCCCGGGTCCTGACGATGGACCTGCACGCCGACCAGATTCAGGGTTTTTTTGACATTCCCGTTGACAACATTTATGCCTCGCCGGTCTTGCTCGGCGACCTGCGGCAAAAAAATTATGACGACCTGATCGTGGTGTCGCCCGACGTCGGTGGCGTGGTGCGTGCCCGCGCGCTGGCCAAGCAACTGAACTGCGATCTGGCCATCATCGACAAGCGCCGCCCCAAGGCCAATGTCAGTGAAGTGATGCACGTGATTGGTGAAATCGAGGGCCGCAACTGCGTCATCATGGACGACATGATCGACACCGCAGGCACCCTGGTCAAGGCCGCTGAAGTGCTGAAGGAGCGCGGCGCCAAAAAAGTGTACGCCTATTGCACCCACCCGATTTTTTCAGGTCCGGCCATCGAGCGCATCACCACTGGTGCGGCACTCGACGAAGTGGTGGTTACCGACACCATTCCGCTGTCAGCTGCGGCCCTGGCCTGTCCCAAGATTCGCCAGCTCAGTGTGGCGCCGCTCATTGGCGAGACCATCCAGCGCATTGCCAAGGGTAAATCGGTGATGAGTTTTTTTTCTGATCAGGAAAACCTTTTCTGATCGGATTTCAAGCCGCCGGTGTCGCCCTTGAAGGTGCCCGGCTTTTTCAATCAGGGTACCGCTGGTCGCGGTGGGCCCTTCCAGGAGTTTTTATGAAATTTACCGCTTTTGAGCGTTCCAAGCAGGGCACGGGTGCGAGCCGCCGTCTCCGCATCACCGGTCGTACGCCCGGTATTGTTTACGGTGGCGCGACGCCCCCCCAGGCCATCGAAATTGATCACAACGCCCTGTGGCATGCGCTGAAAAAGGAAGCCTTCCACTCCAGCGTTCTGACCATGGAAATGGGTGACACCAGCAGCCCGGTTTTGTTGCGCGACGTGCAGGCTCACCCCTTCAAGCAGCTCATTCTTCACGTGGATTTCCAGCGTGTTGATGCCACCACCAAGCTGCACGCCAAAGTGCCATTGCACTTCTTTGGCGATGAAAATTCACCGGCCATCAAATCCGAAGGCTGCATTGCCAACCACGTGATCAACGAAATTGACGTGCTGTGCCTGCCTGCCGACCTGCCAGAGTTCATCAAGGTGGACTTGAGCGGCCTGAAGAAAGGCTCGTCCCTGCACCTCGCTGAAGTCGCCATGCCCAAGGGCGTCTCGGTCGTCAAGCATGGCAGCGACAAAAACCCGGTGGTCGTTTCCGTGGTGGCTGTGGCCGGCGCCGAACCAGCCGCTGCTGCCGAACCGGCTGCTGACGCTGCTGCAGCCAAACCGGCTGCAAAACCAGCCGCCAAAGCCAAGAAATAAGCCTCAGCGCTTATCCAAAGGGCTCACCCGAGGTGAGCCCTTTTTTTTAGCTGCAACGCTTTCGACAATTCGGATAATAGCGACATGATCAAACTTTTTGTGGGACTGGGCAACCCCGGACCGGAGTACGAACAGACCCGCCACAACGCCGGTTTCTGGTGGCTGGAGGCGCTGGCGCGTGAACTCAAGGTGAATTTGACCGCTGATAAAAGCTACCACGGTCTGGTCGCGCGCACCAGCATCAACGGCCAGTCGGTCTGGCTGCTGGAACCCCAGACCTTCATGAACTTAAGCGGCAAATCGGTGGCTGCACTGGCGAACTTTTTCAAGATACCGCCGCAAAACATCCTGGTTGCCCATGACGATCTTGATATCGCCCCGGGGGACGCCAAACTCAAGCTCGGTGGCAGCCATGCGGGTCACAATGGCCTGCGCGACATCCACGCCCAGTTAGGCACAGACCAGTACTGGCGGCTGCGCCTGGGTATCGGCCACCCTGGCAACAAGTCTGAGGTGCTGCACTGGGTGCTTAAAAAGCCCGTGCTCGACCACCGCATTGCCATTGACCAGGCGATTGACCGCGCCCTCAAGGCCCTGCCCCAATTTTTGTCGGGTGACATGGAACAAGCCACGCGCCTGGTGCACACCAGCAAACCGCCGCGCCCCGGCAAGCCCAGACCAGCCGCCACCCCGGCGCAGCCGCCAGCCACCAGCGCCACGTGATACGCTTGGGCCTTGCGCCATCATGCCTGGCGCAAGGGAAGCCTGAGCCCGGTCCCCCCGGCCCGCCCCTCCTGACACCCAAACGGATGCAGCC
>JALNWC010000205.1 GCA_023231075.1 Rhodoferax sp. | reverse complement strand
TGTCAGCGACGAGGAAGTACACCGGGTGGTCACGTATCTGAAGAGCCAGGGTGAGCCCAATTACATCGAGGGTATTCTGGAAGGTGGTACGGTCGACGGTGACGACGACGCCATGGGCGAGGGCGGCACGGGCGGCGGCGAGAAAGACCCGCTCTATGACCAGGCCGTCGAAGTGGTGCTGAAAAACCGCAAGGCCAGCATTTCGCTGGTGCAGCGGCACCTCAAGATCGGCTACAACCGCGCCGCACGGCTGGTGGAAGACATGGAAAACGCCGGTCTGGTGAGCCCCATGAGCACCAGTGGCCAGCGTGAAATTTTGGTGCCTTCACGTAACGAATAAGCTGCACCAGAAGCGTCATCGCGAGCGCAGCGTGGCGATCCATGGCTTTGTATTCATTCAACCCCAACGCAAAAGGTCAGTTTTGAAACGATTTTTATTGACGGTGTTTTTAACGGCTGCATCCATCGGCGGCGTCAGCGCTGGCGGCCTGAAAAGCCTGGAGACCTTTGTCAAAACGGTCAAGACCGGCCAGGCCGATTTCACCCAGGTGGTCACTTCACCGACGCGCGAAGGGCAGGCGCCGCGGGTCAAGACCTCCAGCGGCCGGTTTGAATTTTTCCGGCCCAACCGGTTCCGCTTCGACTATGCCAAACCCTTTGTGCAAACCATCGTCGCCGATGGCCAGACGCTGTGGTTGTATGACGTGGACCTGAACCAGGTCACGGCGCGCAAGCAGGCCGCAGTGCTGGGCGCAACGCCCGCCGCGCTGATCGCCTCGGCGGCCGATGTGCAGGCCTTGCAGGCCGATTTTGTGCTGGCCGATGCGCCCGACCAGGACGGCTTGCAGTGGGTGCTGGCCACCCCCAAATCAAAGGATGGGCAACTGCAGTCGGTGCGGGTCGGCCTCAGGACCGCTGGCGCGCCCGCCACAGCGACGACCACGCTGGCGGTGCTGGAGATTCTGGACAGCTTCGGCCAACGCTCGGTGCTGACTTTTGCCGGCTTCAAGGTCAACCCGCCCATGACGGCGGGCAGTTTCCAGTTCAGTACACCAAAGGGTGCGGACCTGATATGGCAGTAAGCCGGCAGAGGGGCTTGGGGCTTGCGCAGATAGGCCACAATCATGGCCCATGAGTTCTTTGCCCCCTCAACATGTCCCCCTGGCCGAGCGGCTGCGCCCCAAAAACCTGAGCGAGGTCGTCGGGCAGCAGCATTTGCTGGGCGAAGGCATGGCGCTGCGCCTGGCGTTTGAATCGGGTCAGCCGCACAGTTGCATTTTCTGGGGGCCGCCGGGCACCGGCAAGACCACCATTGCGCGCCTCATGGCCAGCGCCTTTGATGCCCGGTTCATCACCATCAGCGCCGTGCTGGGCGGCGTCAAGGACATTCGTGAAGCCGTTGAAAAAGCGCAACTGGCGCAGCAGCAGGGGCACCGCACCCTGGTCTTTGTCGACGAGGTGCACCGCTTCAACAAGGGCCAGCAGGACGCGTTTTTGCCGCATGTGGAAAGTGGCCTGTTCACCTTCATCGGCGCCACCACCGAGAACCCGTCGTTCGAAGTGAACTCGGCCCTGTTGTCACGCGCGGCGGTCTACGTGTTGCAAGCCCTGACGGCCGACGATCTCAAGCAAATTGTGGCGTCGGCCCAGGCGCTGCAGGCCGTGCCGGCTATCGAACCCAAGGCCATCGAGCGCCTGGTGGCCTACGCCGATGGCGACGCCCGCCGCTTGCTCAACACGCTGGAAACGCTGGCGGTTTCTGCAAGGCAGGAAAAACGCGGCGAGATCACCGATGTCTGGCTGCTCAAGGTCCTGGGTGAGCGCATGCGCCGCTACGACAAGGGCGGCGAGCAGTTCTACGACACCATCTCGGCGCTGCACAAAAGCGTGCGCGGCTCCGACCCCGACGCCGCCCTGTATTGGCTGGTGCGCATGCTCGACGGCGGCGTTGATCCGCGCTACCTGGCGCGGCGCCTGATCCGCATGGCCAGTGAAGACATTGGCCTGGCCGACCCGCGCGCGCTGCGTCTGGCGCTCGACGCGGCCGAGGTCTACGAGCGCCTGGGCACACCCGAGGGCGAACTGGCCTTGGCCGAGTGCGTGGTGTATCTGGCGGTCGCGCCCAAATCCAACGCCGTGTACAAGGCATTCAACGAAGCCAAAGCCTTCGTCAAGCAGGACGGCACGCGCCCGGTGCCCATGCACCTGCGCAATGCCCCCACCCAACTGATGAAGCAACTGGACTATGGCAAGGGCTACCGCTACGCGCACGATGAAGCGGACGGCTTTGCGGCGGGCGAACGCTATTTGCCCGAAGGCATGGCCGAGCCCGGTTTTTACCGGCCGGTGCAGCGCGGGCTGGAGATCAAGATTGCTGACAAGCTGCGCTCGCTCAAAGAGCGCAATGACCAACAACGTTGACATGGCACGGGCTTTGCTTGAATCGACCCAGTGCAAGGGTAAACACGGGCGAATGGCGCACTTTTGTGGTGCGAACGCATGACTACAATCTCGCCACTCAAACACGTCGTTGGCAGGCTTGCCGTCAACACACGGACCCAGCTCATAAGGCTGCAAAGCGCGTCAGCAACCCTGTTGACACATCAACCGGCCAAAAATCGGAGAAAAAAACAAGTATGGAAACTTTGATCCAGCAGATCATCAATGGTCTGGTGTTGGGCAGCATGTATGCTTTGGTCGCTTTGGGCTACACCATGGTGTACGGCATCATTGGCCTGATCAACTTCGCCCACGGCGAGGTGCTGATGGTCGGCGCCCTGACCAGCTGGACCATCATTGGCTGGATGCAGGAAGCCATGCCGGGTGCACCGGGCTGGCTCATTCTGCTGATTGCGCTGGTGATTGCCTGCATCGTGGCGGCCACGCTCAATTTCACGATTGAAAAAGTGGCTTACCGGCCCTTGCGCAACAGCCCGCGCCTGGCACCTTTGATCACGGCCATCGGCATGTCGATTTTTCTGCAGACGATGGCCATGATCATCTGGAAACCCAATTACAAGCCGTATCCGAACTTGATTGGCGGTACGCCTTATGAGATCGGTGGCGCGGTCATTTCGGTCACGCAGGTGCTGATCCTGGGGGTCACGGCGCTGTCGCTGGCCACGCTGATGTGGCTGGTCAACTACACCAAATTGGGGCGCGCGATGCGGGCGACCGCAGAAAACCCGCGGGTGGCGGCCCTCATGGGCGTCAAGCCCGACCTGGTGATTTCAGCCACCTTTGTCATCGGCGCCACATTGGCCGCCATTGCCGGTGTGATGTGGGCGGCCAACTACGGTACGGTACAGCACACCATGGGTTTCCTGCCCGGGCTCAAGGCCTTCACCGCCGCCGTTTTTGGCGGCATTGGCAATCTCGCCGGTGCCGTGGTCGGTGGCATTCTTCTGGGCCTGATCGAGTCGCTGGGCGCGGGCTACATCGGCAAGCTCACCGGGGGGGTGCTGGGCAGCCACTACTCGGACATTTTTGCGTTTGTGGTGCTGATCATCGTGCTGACCTTGAGGCCGTCAGGCCTGCTGGGTGAGCGGGTGGCGGACCGTGCTTGAGGCTTTGTGGGAAAGACCGCAGCGACGCAAAGCGAGCCAGCGCTGTCCCCAACAAGAGTGAAATTTTGCGGGAAAGACCGCAGCGACGCAAAGCGAGCCAGCTCTGTCCCCAACTGATTAAGAGGTATTCATGAAACAACAAAAACAGATCATCGTTTTCCTGCTGGCGGCCCTGGGTTTGCTGGTGCTGCCCTTGGTATTGCAAGGTTTTGGCAACGCCTGGGTGCGCATTGCCGACATGGCGCTGCTGTATGTGCTGCTGGCGCTGGGCCTGAACATCGTGGTGGGCTACGCGGGCTTGCTCGACATGGGCTATGTGGCGTTTTTTGCCATTGGCGCCTACATGTACGCCTTGCTGGACTCACCGCACCTGATTGAGACCTTTCCTGCCATGGCTGCTTTGTTCCCCGATGGCCTGCATTTGCCGATCTGGCTGGTGATCCCTGCGGCGGCGGGCTTGGCGGGTCTGCTGGGTGTGTTGCTGGGCGCGCCGACTTTGCGGCTGCGCGGCGACTACCTGGCCATCGTGACCTTGGGGTTTGGTGAAATCATTCGCGTTTTCATGAACAACCTGGACTACCCGGTCAACATCACCAACGGTCCCAAGGGCCTGGGTCAAATTGATGCCCTGACCTTTTTTGGCCTGAGTCTGGGCAGAAAGGTGGAAGTCTTCGGGTTCCAGCTGGCCTCGGTCTCCTTGTACTACTACCTGTTTTTGGCGCTGGTGGTGATCAGCGTGGTCATTTCGCACCGGCTGCAACTTTCGCGCGTGGGCCGCGCCTGGATGGCCATTCGCGAAGACGAAATCGCCGCCAAGGCCATGGGCATCAACACGCGCAACCTGAAACTGTTGGCGTTCGGCATGGGCGCCACGTTTGGCGGTGTTTCCGGCGCCATGTTTGCCTCGTTCCAGGGTTTTATTTCGCCTGAGTCCTTCTCGCTGATGGAGTCCATCATGATTGTGGCCATGGTGGTGCTGGGCGGCATCGGTCACCTGCCGGGGGTGATTCTGGGAGCGGTGGTGCTGTCGGCCTTGCCCGAGGTCTTGCGTTACGTGGCCGGGCCGCTGCAGAACATGACCGGCGGGCGGCTCGATGCGTCGATCCTGCGCCAGTTGCTGATCGCGCTGGCCATGATCATCGTGATGCTGCTGCGCCCGCGGGGTCTGTGGCCGTCGCCAGAACGTGGCAAATCCCTGCAAACCGCCAAGCCTTGACGCAGCCCTATCGAAGAAGAAATGACATGACAGACACCGTACTCGACGTGGCCGGCGTATCCAAACGTTTTGGCGGCCTGCAGGCCTTGAGCGATGTGGGCATCCAGATCAAGCGCGGCCAGGTCTATGGCCTGATCGGCCCCAATGGCGCAGGCAAGACCACCTTTTTCAACGTGCTCACCGGGCTCTACACCCCCGACACCGGCACCTTCGCGCTGGCCGGCAAGCCCTACCAGCCCACCGCCGTGCACGAGGTGGCCAAGGCCGGCATTGCCCGCACGTTCCAGAACATCCGTCTCTTTGCCGAAATGACGGCACTTGAAAACGTCATGGTGGGGCGCCATGTACGCACCCATTCCGGCTTGCTCGGCGCCGTGTTTCGCACGCCCGGGTTCAGGTCGGAAGAAGCGGCCATCGCCGCGCGTGCCCACGAGTTGCTGGACTACGTGGGCATCGGCGGCCTGGCCGACTACAAAGCCCGTACCCTGAGTTATGGCGACCAGCGGCGCCTGGAGATTGCCCGCGCCCTGGCCACCGACCCGCAACTGATTGCACTCGATGAACCCGCTGCCGGGATGAACAGCACCGAAAAAGTGTTGTTGCGCGAACTGATTGACAAGATCCGCAACGACAACCGCACCATTTTGCTCATCGAGCACGACGTGAAACTGGTCATGGGCTTGTGTGACCGCGTCACCGTGCTCGACTATGGCAAGCAAATTGCCGAAGGCACGCCGGCCGACGTGCAGCGCAACGACAAAGTGATTGAGGCCTACTTGGGCACCGGAGGACACTGACATGGCCGACGTATTATTGAAAGTCAAAGGCCTCAAAGTGGCTTACGGTGG
>JALNWC010000204.1 GCA_023231075.1 Rhodoferax sp. | reverse complement strand
TCGCCTTCGGCCTGACGCGCTAACGCTTGCCCGGGGCAGCGTCCTGCCCCGCCCCTGCGGGCTTGCGCCCGGTGGCCCCACCCCCAGACTTCTTGAACTGCCTTTTGGACCTCCAAAACAGCCGCATCCACCCCCCTTTTGGCGCCGTGCGCAACTGACTCCCTACAATGTGCGCAGCGCAACTCTTGCACGCTGCGCAACCGGTCACGATCGACCGGAATAGGCGGTCACGATCGCCGGAATACGCATTTGGCTATCCTCTTACCGAGCATGAGCATGAGATGCCAAACGATCAAAGTTCATGCCTGTTGTTACATCTGTGCTCGCCCCGTATGTAACGATAAATCATTAAGGAGCAGTTGAGTGTCTATCCTGTTCGCAGAGGGTTTCACCCTAGGTATCGGCCTGCTCATTGCACTTGGGCCGAAAGACACTTTTGTCATCAAGAACAGCTTGGGTGGTCAGCATGCGCTAATACTGGTTTTGATCTGTGCATTGAGCGATGTGTTGCTCATCGTCTTGGGTGTGCTTGGGCTTGGGACTCTGATCAGCACCTCACATGGGGTCATGGTGATCGCCATGATGCTCAGCATTGCCTATTTGGTCTACTACGGCGTAATGGCCCTACGCGCGGCTATCGTTGGCATGCAAAGTCTTGAACTTCATGGATTGGATGCAGAGCACGCCATGCCCCGTCGGCGGGTTATCACCGAGGCGTTGTTTCATTCGCTGTTAACTCCCTACGCGTGGTTAGACACTGTATTGGTCATCGGGGCCATCAGCTCGACAAAGGCTGGACTGGGCAAATGGTGGTTTGCGTCAGGAGCTATTCTGGCGTCCTTCCTTTGGTTTATGTTTCTCACCCGTGGTGCCCGTGTAGCTGCACCGCTGTTTCGAAGCCGTCGGGCGTGGCGAATGCTTGATGCCATTGTGGCCGTATCTATGCTGGCATTGGCCATCAAACTATTGGGGGACTATCCTTGGCAAACGTTAGCGGCCACACCCGAATGATCACTTCACGGCCACGGTCATTGAAGAGCACATGATGGGAAATCAGCGTTTATGTGAATCAACAATTCCATACCATCAAAACTCCTCTTCCTCCATCTGCACACAAGTCAAATCAACGCTCTTCACCACCTGCAACCAAGCCCCAATCTTGGGCAATTCATAGCGATAAAAATTGGCTGTAGACCTTATCTTGCCTGCGCAAGCAGCTACTGAAACAGTAGCATCCAGACGCAGCACCGCCAGCGCCACATCCAGCCAGATCCAGGCCAGTACGGTGTGGCCGAAAGCTTGCAGGTAGGGCACGGCGTTGGCCAGTGCCTGGGCGGGGTTGCCGCTGGCCCTGGCGGCTTGGGTGGCATCGCCGACTTGTTGGAGCGCATCACGCAGCGCGGCAGCCTGCTGGCGCAAGGCCGCCGCACGGCTGGCCACCAAGTCGGTGGGCGTGTCGGCCCGCAGGCGTTGATCTGCAACCTGTTCATTGGTCGACTGCTCGGCGCGTGTTGTGGTGATCAGCTTGTCAGCCAGTTGCTCAGCGCGCGCCGCCGTGGCCAGCATGCGTGCCGCCAGCAATTTGAGGCACCTGCCCTCTTCCATCAGCACCTTGCGGCCCAGCAGGTCCATGGCCTGCACGCCGTGGGTGCCTTCGTGGATCATGAATAACGATGCCATTTCAGAAGTTTGATAAAGCAATCACTTGCAGGTAAATAATGAGAATATTAAACTTCGTTAAATGAATCAGTCCGAGCACATTCTTGAATTGGCCAAACACAGGCGGTTGCTTCGGGCTGCAGATGTGCTCGAGCACGGCTGCTCGCCTCAGCTTCTTCTCAAAATGTACCAAGCAGGCAAGCTGCAACGGGTGGCCCGTGGCCTTTATAGCCTGCCAGATGCCGAGATCACCGAGCAGCAAACTGCACTGGAAGTTTGCCAACGGGTGCCGAAGGCGGTGCTGTGTCTGCTGTCTGCGCTGCAATTCCACGGCATTGGCACGCAGATGCCGCACGAGGTCTGGGTTGCGCTGCCGCAAGGCACCCAAACCCCGGCGCTTGACTACCCCAAGCTTCGCATCACTCGCCTGCGTGGCACCGCCTACAGCGAGGGGATTGAAACCGTGACCGAGCATGGCGCACCAATCCGTGTCTACAGCGTTGCCAAGACGGTGACCGACTGCTTCAAGTTCCGCAACAAGATAGGTCTTGACGTGGCGCTGGAAGCCCTCAAGGATGCATGGAACAAGCGCAAGATCACCATGTCGGAGATCACCCACTTTGCCAAGATCAACCGGGTTGAAAAAGTGATGCAGCCCTACCTTGAGGCTGTGGTTGCATGAGCAGCCATCTCTCTGTGTCCATCCTGGCCCGGTTGCTGACCCTTGCCAAGACACGGGGCATTGATTACAGCCTGCTGCTGAACCGCTTCGGGCTGGAGCGTCTGTTGTGTCGCATCAGCCGCTCCACGCACGCTGACCGGTTTCTGCTCAAAGGAGCCTTGCTGTTTGCGCTGTGGTACGACGATCCGCACCGCCCCACGCGGGATGCTGACCTGCTGGGCTTTGGCCCCGATGATGCTGACAACCTGGTTGCCACTTTCCGTGACATCGCGGCCATGGATTTGGGTGACGGCATCGTGTTCGACCCTGAGTCCGTGCGTGCCGATGCCATCCGGGAAGACAACACCTATGGCGGCACGCGCATCCATCTTGTCGCCCGCATCGGCTCCGCCCGCTGCGCCTTGCAGATCGACGTGGGCTTTGGTGATGCCGTCACGCCTGAGGCTGAGACAGTCACCTTCCCAACGCTTTTGCAAGATTTTCAGGCCCCAGTGCTGCGGGTCTACCCGGTCTATACCGTGATTGCCGAGAAGTACCAGGCCATGGTGATGCTGGGTCAAGCCAACAGCCGCATGAAAGACTTCTATGACCTGGCAGTGATTGGCAGCCGCACAGAGCTGGACGGTGCCACCCTGGCCGTAGCCATTGCCGCCACGTTTGCCAGAAGGAACACGGCGCTGCCCACAGAACGCCCACTGGCGCTGACCCACCAGTTCAGTGAAGACCCGGCAAAAGTGCGCCAATGGCAGGCGTTTCTGAACAAGAACCACATCAGCGCTGGCCCACTGGCCGACACGGTCTCGCTGCTTGCCCTGCTGCTTTGGCCACCGACAGAAGTGGCCGCAACTCAAAGCGACGCAAGGGCTACCTGGAGTCCTGAAACCAAGCAATGGGCTTGAGTGGGATCGGTTTGCTACCCAGAAAGGAATCGCAAGCGCTGGGCTGTGTTTTTCTCGGTCAAGACTCGTCTTTCTCCACCTGCGCACAAGTCAAATCACAGCGGGCCACCACCTGCAACCAAGTCCCGATCTTGGGCAATTCATGGTGATAAAAACGGGCTGTAGCCCTTATCTCTCCTTGGTTAGAAGCTACTGGAACAGCAGCATACTGACGCAGAGATGCCAGCACCACGTCTAGCCAGACCCAGATCAGCACGGTGTGGCCGACAGCCTGCAGGTAGGGCACGGCGTTGGCCAGCGCCTGGGTGGGGTTGCCACTGGTCCAGGCGTCGTGGCCGTTAAGTTTTGCCGACTCGATCAAACTCATTAAGGTGCGCTTCGCTCCACCGGGACTGAGTTCGATGAAGTCAGTTTCGAAATATCAGAAATCCAGAACACAAAAAAACGGGGCAGCGCCGTCCAGTTGCGTGTGAAATCGAGTGCAACTCAAACCAAGCTCAAAATTGTCTTGACTCAGGGGTTCACTTTAATGCTGCGTGCGGACTTGCCACTGGTGTTTGGTTTGCTATATATTAGGTAGCTACTTAGGCATAGTTTACGGGGGCTAGAGCCTGTTTTTACCTATATTTCCTTGCGGCGACCGCGTTTGTCATACAGATGTCTAAATCAGTCACTAAAGTGGGGAATCGGCGCAGACTCATCGCAGCAGGATGGGCCCTGCAAGTAGTTCACTTCATGGACAAAGAAGACTTATGACATTCGAACAACTCACCACCAGCAGCCCCGGGCGGCGCAGCGGCGTCTCGGTCTGGCGCCAAATTGCCGACACGCTCACAACCGAGATTCGTGACCGCGCTTATGCCGACACCGGCCGCCTGCCGGGTGAGGTCGAACTGTCCGCCCGCTTCTGTGTCAACCGCCACACGCTGCGCCAGGCCGTGGCCGCGCTGCAAAGCGAAGGCCTGGTGCGCATTGAGCCGGGGCGCGGCACCTTCGTGCAGCACGAGTTGCTGGACTATGCGTTGTCAAGACGCACCCGCTTCAGCGAAAACCTGATGCGCCAGGGCCTGTTGCCTAGCAAGCAACTGCTGACCGCGCGCGCCATGCCGGCGCCCGAGCGGGCCGCGCGTGAACTCAAGCTGGAGCGGGGCGCCAAGGTGTTGATGGTGGAGACGCTGGACGAGGCCAATGACGCCCCCATTGGCCTGGCCACCGCTTATTACCCGGCGCTGCGCTTTGCGGGCTTGCCGGAGATGCTGGCCAAGGGCATGCGCAGCACCGACATCCTGAAACATTTTGGCGTGCAGGACTATCTCCGCGCGCAAAGCCGCATCACCACGCAAATGCCCAGTGAGGAAACCGCGCGCCTGCTCAAACAGCCCGCCACCCGGCCGCTCTTGTGTGTGGAATGCCTGGATGTGGACATGCAGGGCACACCCATCAAATATGGCGAAACCGTCTTTTGTGGCGACCGCGTGCAGTTGGTGGTGACCACCGGAGACGAGGCATGACGACGCGTTACGCCCTCTATTTCGCACCCGCACAAGGATCGCCGTGGTGGGAATTCGGCAGCCGCTGGCTCGGCCGCGATGATTGCCGGGACCTTCAACTGGCCCAGCCCGCACTGGCGCAGATCGCGCCCGCCGAGTTGCAGGCGGCCACCGAGCAGCCACGCCGCTACGGCTTTCACGCCACCTTGAAAGCGCCCTTTGCCTTGAGTGCAGGCCACACCCTGGACGAGTTGACCACGCGCCTGCAGGCGCTGGCAGACACGCTCAAGCCGGTGGCGCTGGGGCCGTTGCAGGCAGCCATGCTGGGTGACTTTGTGGCGCTGCTGCCGGTCACGGTGCCCGACCCGCTGGCCGCCCTGGCCGCCGCCTGCGTGACCGGGCTGGACGATTTGCGCGCGCCCTTGTCTGCGGCTGAGCTGCTGCGCCGCAGGGTGGACCACCTGGATGCGCGTGAACAGGCACTGCTGGCCCGGTATGGCTACCCCTATGTGCTGGAGCGTTACCGTTTGCACCTCACCCTGAGCGGACCGGTGGCGCCGCCCATGGCGCACGGCATCATGCAAGCGGTGGCCACCCCGGTGGCAGGGCTGAATGCACGGGCGCCGCTGGTGCTGGACCGGCTGTGCCTGTTCATGGAGCCGTCGCCGGGGGCGCCCTTCAAACGCATCGCCGAGGTGGAGCTGCGGGCATGAGCGGCCTCTGGGTGTTGGTGTGCGGCCCCTCGGGCGCGGGCAAGGACAGTGTGCTGGGCTGGGCCGCACAGGAACTTGGCCATAGGCAGGACATTGTGTTTGCCCGGCGTCTGGTCACGCGCGCGTCACAGCCGGGCTCGGACCATGATGAGGTCAGCCCGGAACAGTTTGCGCGCCTGATCGACGGCGACGGGCTGGC
>JALNWC010000203.1 GCA_023231075.1 Rhodoferax sp. | reverse complement strand
GCTGCCCTGGGCCTCAAACCCATGGCCACCATCAAGAGCTTCGGCACCACCGGCCTGGACCCCGCCATCATGGGCATGGGCCCGGTCTCGGCCTCGCGCAAGGCGCTGGCCCGCGCCGGCTGGAGCGTGGCCGACGTCGACCTGTTTGAGTTGAACGAGGCCTTTGCGGCTCAAGCCTGCGCCGTCAACCAGGAACTTGCTGTGGACACCGCCAAAGTCAACGTCAACGGTGGCGCCATCGCCCTGGGCCACCCGATTGGCGCGTCTGGTTGCCGTATTCTGGTCACCTTGCTGCATGAAATGCAGCGCCGTGACGCCAAGAAAGGCCTGGCCGCGCTGTGCATTGGCGGCGGCATGGGGGTTTCCCTCTGTCTGGCGCGTTGATTATTCGGTTAAATTTGACCTTGTATTTGTAGCGCCGAATTCATTCGGCCGGGTCGACTGAAATCGACCCTGCAGGCAAATTTGGTTGGTTTTTTAATTTTGCAAAGAGGGGTAGTTTCATGAGTCAAAAAGTAGCATACGTCACCGGTGGCATGGGTGGCATCGGTACCGCCATTTGCCAGCGCCTGAGCAAAGAAGGTTTCAAGGTGATTGCAGGTTGCGGCCCCACCCGTGACCACGCCAAGTGGCTGGCCGAACAGGCGGCACTGGGCTATACGTTTTACGCTTCGGCTGGCAACGTGGGCGACTGGAACTCCACGGTAGATGCCTTCACCAAGGCCAAGGCCGAGCACGGCAGCATCGACGTGCTCATCAACAACGCCGGCATCACCCGTGACCGCATGTTCGTCAAGATGACGCGCGAAGACTGGAACGCCGTCATCGAGACCAACCTGAATTCCATGTTCAACGTGACCAAGCAAGTGGTCGGCGACATGGTCGAAAAGGGCTGGGGCCGCATCATCAACATTTCCAGCGTGAACGGTGTCAAGGGCCAGGCGGGTCAAACCAACTATTCGGCGGCCAAAGCCGGCATGCATGGTTTCTCCATGGCCCTGGCGCAGGAAATGGCCACCAAGGGCGTGACGGTCAACACCGTGAGCCCCGGCTACATCGGCACCGACATGGTCAAAGCCATCCGCCAGGAAGTGCTTGACAAGATCATTGCCACCGTGCCGGTCAAGCGCCTCGGTGAACCCTCTGAGATCGCCTCCATCATCGCCTGGCTGGCGTCGGATGAGGGCGGTTATGCCACCGGTGCCGAGTTCTCGGTCAACGGTGGCTTGCATATGGGGTGATGCATCGGCTTTGATTCAATCGCGGTATTTTGCCGTGACTAATTCTTTTTAAACATCAGCGGGCCGAATCTTTAAGGCTGGCGCTCCAGCGCTCGTCCCAGCCATGCTGGCGCAGTTGCTCGGTGTCGCGGCGGTCGCGCTTGGTGGGGCGGCCCAGGCTCAGGCTCAGGGCCGGTTCGGGGGCCAGTCGGCGTTGCTCGGCCGCCTGCTGGCGCTGGCGAATGGAGTCTTCGGTTTCCTGGTAGAGCCGGGCGGCGACCGGCGCCGGGCCGCGCTTGTCGCTCACCGCTAGTACCGTCACGGTGCGGCTGACGGGCCCGCTGCGCAACAGCACACTGTCGCCCGCCTTGAGTTCACGCGCCGGTTTCACAGCCACGCCGTTCACCTGCACCCGCCCCTTGTCGATTTCTCCGCTGGCCAGCGTGCGCGTCTTGTAAAAACGCGCCGCCCACAGCCATTTGTCAATTCGCAATCGTTCCATTCTTGGGGTCTGGTTTGAACGGCGGGCCGCCGAGTTTGAAGCCCGCCTTGATGCCTTTCCGGGCAAACCAGCCGCGGTTCATTTCCAGCACAAAGCGCACCGGCTTGGCCGAGCAGTGGGAGTCGGTGCTTTGCGGGGTCATGTCGGCCAGGTTGACGATGGTGCCGTCCTCGGCCACAAAGGCGGCCGTCAGGGGCAGCAGGGTGTTTTTCATCCAGAAACATTGTTGGCCGGCTTGTTCAAAGACAAACAGCATGCCTTCAGCCTGCGGCATTTGCCGGCGAAACATCAGGCCGGTGCTGCGTTGCCCGGGTGTGGCCGCCACCTGGGCGTCGACCAGGTACATGCCCGCGGTGAGTTTGATGCGCGGCAAATCAAGTTGCGGTGTGTCCTGGGCGTGGCTGGCGCCTGAGCACAGCAGGGTCAAGGTCAGAAAAAAGCTGGCAAGTGGTTTCATGGTTTGATTTTGACCCAAAAATGGCGATTATTTTTGTTCATGGCGAGCGTTCTTGAGTGCGGCCTATTCGCTGGTTCAATGGGAATAGAATGAAAAAGTTCAAGCAACAAGGGTCAGTTTGATTGCCGACCCATGCCTCGACCTTTGATCAACTACCGGAGACCCACGTCCATGTACCAGCATATCAAGGTGCCCTCAGAAGGCCAAAAAATCACCGTCAATGCAGATTATTCTTTGAACGTCCCTGACCAGCCCATCATCCCTTTCATTGAAGGCGACGGCACCGGCTTTGACATCACGCCGGTGATGATGAAGGTGGTCGATGCCGCAGTGGCCAAGGCTTATGGCGGCCAGAAGAAAATTCACTGGATGGAAGTGTATGCCGGGGAAAAGTCGACCAAAATTTACGGCCCCGATGTGTGGTTGCCCGAGGAAACGCTGCAGGCCCTGCGCGACTACGTGGTTTCCATCAAGGGGCCGTTGACGACGCCGGTGGGCGGCGGCATCCGCTCGCTCAACGTGGCCCTGCGCCAGGAGCTTGACCTGTACGTCTGCCTGCGCCCCATCCAGTATTTTGAAGGCGTGCCCAGCCCGGTCAAGGAGCCGCACAAGACCAACATGGTGATCTTCCGTGAGAACTCCGAAGACATCTACGCCGGTATCGAGTTCGAGGCTGAATCTGCCAAGGCCAAAAAACTCATCAAGTTCCTGCAGGACGAGATGGGCGTCACCAAGATCCGCTTCCCCAACACCTCGGGCATTGGCATCAAGCCGGTGTCGCGTGAAGGCACCGAGCGCCTGGTGCGCAAAGCCATCCAGTACGCCATCGACAACGACAAGCCCAGCGTGACGATTGTGCACAAGGGCAACATCATGAAATTCACTGAAGGCGGATTCCGCGACTGGGCCTATGGGCTGGCGCAAAAGGAGTTTGGCGCGGAGCTGATCGACGGCGGCCCCTGGTGCAAGTTCAGGAACCCTAAAACGGGCAAGGACATCACGGTCAAGGACAGCATTGCCGATGCCTTTTTGCAGCAGATTTTGCTGCGCCCGGCCGAGTACAGCGTGATTGCCACACTGAACCTGAACGGCGACTACGTGTCTGACGCATTGGCCGCGCAGGTAGGCGGCATTGGCATTGCCCCCGGCGCCAACCTGTCCGACTCGGTGGCTTGTTTTGAAGCCACCCACGGTACCGCGCCCAAGTACGCCGGCAAGGACTACGTGAACCCGGGTTCCGAGATTTTGTCGGCTGAAATGATGCTGCGCCACATGGGCTGGGTCGAGGCCGCCGACGCCATCATCAAGTCGATGGAGCGCTCGATAGCCAGCAAGAAGGTGACCTACGACTTTGCCCGCCTGATGGACGGTGCCACGCAAGTGAGCTGCTCGGGCTTCGGCCAGGTGATGATCGACAACATGTAAGCGAGTCAAGCCGTCCTTGACGGTTCGATCACAGCCCCAAGGCGCCTCGGCCCTTGGGGTTTTTTTTGCCCTGCTCTTCTCGTTTACCCCGATACCCAGTTGGGCTGTGGAACGGCAACATAGCCACCATGAAGATCGACAGCCATCAAAATTTCTGGCACTTTGATCCACAGGAATTTCCCTGGATATCGCAAGACATGCCCGTCCTGCGTCGGCATCAACGCCCGGCCGACAGCCGCCCCGGCATGGACCGTTGTGGCGTGCTGGGGGTGATTGCCGTGCAGGCGCGGTGTGGTCCCGAAGAAACCGATTTCTTGCTCGACCTGGCGGCCAGTCATGCGCATATTTTGGGGGTGATCGGTTGGACCGATTTGACCCGTGCCACACTCGAAGCCGACCTGGCGCGCTGGCACGGTCAGGAAAAACTCAAGGGTTTTCGCCACCTGTTGCAGTATGAGCCGGACCTGGCTGCGGTCGTCAGCAACCCGGCCTTCAACCAGGGGATGGCGTGTCTGCAGCGACAGCAACGGGTCTTTGAGGTCCTTGTGTCTGCGCATCAGCTGCCCACCGTGCTTGATTTTTGTAGCCGCCATGACCAGCATGCGCTGGTGTTGGACCATGTGGGCAAACCCGAGCTTCGAGACTGGCAGACCGCGCCAGAGGCAAGGCGCCAATGGGCGCAAGACTTGCAGCAACTGGCCCGTTTGCCGCATGTCAGCTGCAAGCTTTCGGGGCTGGTGACCCAGACCGACTGGCAGCACCAGGACGACCCCAGCGTTGCCGACCTGGCGCATATTGAGCATTGTTTTGACGTGGCCCTGGAAGCCTTCGGGCCCGAGCGGCTGATGTTTGGCTCGGACTGGCCGGTTTGTCAGTTGGCAACCGCGTACCAGGGCGTTCATGCCATCGCGCAACGCTGGGCCGCATCGCGTCTTGACCGCCAGGCCCAGCGCGCCTTCTGGGGTGGCAATGCCATGCGAATTTACGATTTGACGATTTGAATCACCGCAGGACCCGGCCCCGTGATCAGCAAATCCGGGGCAACTGCTCCCCGCTCAGCCAATCGACGATGCGCCTGCCGCCAAAAGCTGTGTGGAGCTGCACAAAATGGTGTGCGTCGGCCATTACGGTGCCGATCAGGGCGGCGTCCGCTCCGAGCGGATGCGCCTGCAGGGTGGCCAGCAGGCGCGGCGCATCGGCGGCGGCGCAGATCACGATCAGCTTGCCTTCGTTGGCCACGCAGAGCGGGTCCAGGCCGAGAAATTCGCAGGCGGCGGCCACCACGGGTTTGATCGGAATGGCTTTTTCCTGCAGCACCATGCCCACGCCCGACTGGGTGGCGATTTCGTTCAAGGTCGAGGCCAGGCCGCCGCGGGTCGGGTCGCGCAGGCAGCGGATGTCGGCACCGGTGGCCAGCAAGTCAGCGATGAGGCCGTGCAGCGCCGCCGTGTCGGACTGAATCGCGGCCTCGAAAGTGAGGTTTTCGCGCAGGCTCATGATGGCCACACCGTGGTCGCCCAGGGTGCCCGACACCAGCACCACATCGCCCGGCCGCGCGCGGGCGCCGCCCAGGTCCAGCCCGTCGGGCAAGACACCGACCCCGGTGGTGGTGATGAAAATGCCGTCGCCCTTGCCGCGTTCCACCACCTTGGTGTCGCCGGTGACCACGGGCACACCGGCGTCGTTTGCGGCACGCGCCATCGATTCGACGATGCGCGCCAGGTCGGCCAGCGCAAAACCTTCTTCCAGAATGAAACCGGCTGCCAGATAGAGCGGCTTGGCGCCCATCACGGCCACGTCGTTGAGTGTGCCGTGCACCGACAGGCAGCCCATGTCGCCGCCCGGGAAAAACAGCGGCGACACCACATGGCAGTCGGTGGACATCACCAGGCGCGCGGCCTGGCCGTCGAGCAGGGGCGCGGGCAACACCGCGCCGTCGTTGCCCTGGCCCAGGTACTGATTTCCGAGGTGGCGATGGAATAATTCGGCGACCAGTTGCACCATCGCGCGGCCGCCTGCGCCATGGCTCATGTCGACCCGGCCGTGTCTCAGGTCGAGCGGG
>JALNWC010000202.1 GCA_023231075.1 Rhodoferax sp. | reverse complement strand
TGGCAGGGCGATATGGTCAGGGTAATTTTGTGCGCAGCCAATGACACGAGGAACTTTCCACGTTGACAGACGCATGGCCTGTGCTGCATAAAACGCAGGATTCTGGAAGGCGGCAAGGCGAATCAGTCGATTAGCCAATGATGTCGGTAGCTTTTCTTTCTCGAAATAGATGAGATTGGCCAGTCTGACATTCAGTGCCTCTGGCATTGGCCCAAGGAGTTTTTTGCTGATGGCAACCGGGCGCTTCCAAGGCTCTTTGAGGTCTTCATCATCGATGAAGGTCACATCCAATGGATGCACACCGCCTGTTGCACGCAAAATGGTCGGATGAATATCATGCGCAGCCATGGGCACAATGCTGGTCAAAAATCCCCACTGGTCTGGATAGGGATGCAACTCTCCGTCAACAAAGACGCTGAACCCATTTTCCCGAGGGTGTTTCTGCAAAGGAAAGGAGATCAGATTGCCGAAGCCGCCCTTGGGCATGGTGTCTTGGTTGGGGAACAGCCGGTCGTAAGAAGTGAGCTTCAACTGACGAGTGCGGGCACAAGTGTGGCTGATGATGGCCGTGCCCAGGGCACGCGCATCACGCGCCGGAACCGCGCAAGAAAAAAATATCCAGATGTGCGCGCCGTTACCAGACCTTGAAATCTCCAGAGCAGCGGGCACGCTCAGCTCAACGCATGACTGGCGAAAAGCCAGGGCATCCGCCTTCCTGTGGCCGCCGGTGCGAACATGCCGAATTTCAGCCGGTTTCAAAATGCTGACGGATTTGACTCAAAAAGCATAGCAAGCAGGTGAATTTTGGCTGTGCTGTGGTTGGCGCAGCGGTGGCATCAAAGCTCGATTTGATCCTTGGCGCGGTAGCTTTTGCCCTCAATGACCACCGTCTGCGCATGGTGCAGCAACCGATCCAGCAGCGCGGAGGTGAGCACCGCATCGTTATTGAAGATACTGGGCCATTGCTTGTAGACCCGGTTGGTGGTGATCAACGTGGCGCCACGCTCATAGCGGTGACTGATGATCTGAAACAGACAATCAGCGCCGAACTTGTCAATGGGCAGATAGCCCAGTTCATCAATACACAACACCTGCGGCTTCACGTACTGGGCCAAGGCCCGCTTGACAGTCCCCGTGGTCTGCGCCAGAGCCAGGTTGTTGATGATCTCGATGGCCCCGGTAAACAACACCGAATACCCCTGCAGACAAGCCGCATGCCCCAGGGCTGTCATCAAATGACTCTTGCCCAAACCCGTGCCGGCGATCAACACCACATTGGCATGCTGACGCACGAACTCCAGATGAAACAAATTCTGCACCAGCAGCCGATTGATCCTGGTAGGCCAGTCCCAGTCAAACCGATCCATCGTCTTGAGCACGGGAAAGCGCGCCTGCGCCACCAGGCGCGCCACCCGCCGATCATGGCGTGCGCTGACCTCGGCGCTGACCAACTCCGTGAGGTAATGCACATGCGACCACGCCTTATCGGCAGCAGACTGCGCCAAGGCCTGATGATTGGCCAACATATAAGGCAGCTTCAGCGCCGTCAGATGCGCACGCAAAGCGGCCATGTCGACCTGGCATGGGGTGTCACTGCTCTTGGTCATCACCAGCTCCTCACATCACATCACGGTCATAAATCGACAGATCGGGTGCGGGCAGCTCCAGATCAAGCAAATCGCTCCCGCGTGTGAGCTGCAGCGCCCCGGGTTCCTCTCCAATACGCCTGCGCGCCGCCAGAATGTGAGCGATGTACTCGGCGCTGAACGCCTGCAACTCCAGACCATCATCGAGCGCACGGGCCACAGCATCACGGCCATGCATCTCCAGCAAGGCCACAATCTTGCGCAAATGGGCGCGAGCATCGACCCGTTTGGCCTCCAAGCCCTCGCGGTAAGCCTGCGCACGCGGTGAAATCGCCAGAAACTGCGTCAACAAACGCTGCTCGCGCCCACTCCTGCGCTGCGCCAGCAGGGCTTGGGGATGCTGCGGGTCTTCAATATCCTGGTGTCTGTCCATGCTGCGCACATGGCGGGCAATCAACTGGTTGTCGGCATAAACGCAAACCCGGTCATCGGAGGCCTTGAGCAGCAGACTGCGCCCGGCGCAGCGCGCTGGCACCGAATAATGGTTGGCATCCAGCGCCACGCGAAACTGCTTGTTGGCGCGCACCGTGAGGATGCGTGCCAGATCGAACCCGTTGGCGTTGAGCGGTTTCAACGCACCACTCTCCTGCGCAAACATCTCGATGGGGCGCTGATGGGTAGAGGCATGCACGCGTACATTGGCCACCGTATCAACCCACAAGGTGCCCGCTGCCTGCAGGGCAGAGAAGTCCGCCAGTTCCAGGCCAGCCAGAAAGTTCTTCTTCACATAACCGACCCCATTCTCCACGCGTCCCTTCTCGTTGCCGCTGCGCACATTGCAGGCACTGATCTCAAAACCCCAGTGGCGCGAGAAATCCAGATACCTTGCATTGAACACCGGGGCCACCCCGGCAATACGCTGCAACACGGCGGACTTCAGGTTATCGATGATCAGGCGCTGGGGTACCCCGCCAAAAGCTGCAAATGCGCGCTCGTGGCAGGCCAGAAAGAACTCTGAGGTTTGCGAGACGGTGAACTCCAGGTACATGCGCCGGCTGTAACACAGCACCATCACAAAGAAGCTCAGCCGCCGCTTGGTGGTCCCCACCGTGATGGTGCCGTACTCGCCCCAGTCCACCTGGGCGGCCTCACCTGGGGCGAACTCAAGCTTGAGAAAGGCCTGGGCAGGGCGGGGTCTGATGCGCTGCACGTAGTCCTTGACGATGGTGATGCCGCCGTCAAACCCCGCCGCGCATAGGCGCTGGTAGATTTGCTGCGCGCTGTAGGGGTGGGCATCGAGCCAGCGCACGATCTGGCCCTTGAAGGCGTCGAGCTTGCTGGGCCGAGGTGTGTTGCAGGCGCGTGGCTGAAACTGTTCGACTTCAGCCCACTTGGCCACGGTGCGCGTATCCAGGCCCAGCGCGCGGGCGGTTTGTGCCACCGTGAGGCTTTGGCGCCCCAGGTGGTCACGCATCTTGCAATAGGTCTCATAGTCGAGCATGGCGGCGTTCCAGGTCGATCAATTGGGCCAGGCTTAAGGGGCCGGCATTGACGCGTCGGGCGGCAGGCGGTGCCAAAAGCCTATTTGATGGTGCCACTGGTACACCTTGCTTGGTGGTTGGGCATACTGCGCCCGCTTGGGTGCCAGGGATGGCCAGCACCTGGTACAGCGGGGCTTGGTAGGCAATGAGCTCAAGCTCAATGAGCCGCTGGCGTGCCACAGCCAGTTCCTCAGCGCTGAGGTGCAGGCGCGCCGCCAGTGTGGCAGCGCCATAGTAGCTCAAGCCCTGCGCATCAGCCACGGTAACGAGAAACAGGTACAGCGCAGCCATGCGGTTGTCGCAGCGCTCGATGAGGTGGCGCTGCACCAGGGCTTGGTCAACCCAACTGAATTGTTCTGGAACCTCGCGCAGGCGCTCAGGGCGAAGCACTGATTTGATGATCTTCATGGTGGCTACGGCGGTTGATGTCGTTGCCCAGTTGTATCAATCGGCGGGTCACCTGGTCGATGTCATCTTGTAACGTGACAGAGAACAAATGGGCGATCAGCCCCGTCAGTATTGGGCTGGCGGGGGTGAAGGCATCTTGTAACGCTGGCAATTCGGGTATCGCGCCACGATTGACGGTTTCTTCAATGGAATCAATCGCTTGCGCAGGCAAGGGATCTTGTAACGCCACAGCAGCCTTGGGGCCCTTGCGGCTGTAGCCTGGGTGTGCGGCGCGCCAGGCCTGAACACGTGCAACATGGCTGGGGTCACGCCAGTAGTCTTGGTTGGCAGGTTTGGCCAGCCACGCGGCTTGGGCTGCAGTCTTGCTGGCCTTGCGGCACTCGGGCTGGGTGCAGTAGTGCTGGCGGGTCCGGTTGCGATGGTCGGGGGTAAAAAACTCTGCGCAATTCAAGCACTTGCGTTGTCCGCTTTGGGCCATCTCCGCTCCTCGATCAGGTCAAGAAGAGCAGCCACCATGACCGCCTGTTCGACCTCAACCGCAGTGTGAAGAAGAGACAAAGCAGACCGAAGAAAACGCGTTAAAAACTATCTTGGGAAGAACACGGATCCCGAAGAATATGCATGTTCACCCCGGCTGAAAACATGCAGTTTCGGCTCGGCGGCCACACCGGCTCAGTGGCAACACCGAGTCCCTAGTTGAATTCATGCAACAGTCACCGCTGTATGGTTGCGATGACATTGAGTTTGAACGCGATCAAAGCCTGGCGCGCGAGATTGTGTTGTGAGTTATCTGGTGGACACCAATGTGCTCTCTGAACTGCGCCGCAAGCAGCCCGATGCCAATGTGGTGGCATGGTTCAGGCAGCGTCCGCGTCAGTCTCTTTATTTGAGTGTGCTGACGCTGGGCGAAATTGGCAAAGGCATTGAGCGTCTGGTCCATGTGCAGGGCGCGTCGCGGCGCGCCCTGCTTGCCGATTGGCTCGAACAAGAACTCCCCATCTACTTTCTCGGGCGCATGTTGCCCATTGATGCCCAGGTTGCCGACCGCTGGGGCCGCTTGCAAAGTGATGCGGGTCGGCCGTTACCGGCGATTGATGGTTTGCTGGCCGCCACAGCCCTGCAGCACAACCTGACCCTGGTCACCCGCAATGTCAAGGACTTCACTGGTCTAAACCTTGACATCATCAATCCTTGGGAGGCCTGATAAAGGCTGCCCGCCGCAAGCGGCATCCACATCTCGATCAACGGCATTGCGGCTGGTTTGAGAAATACCGGCTGATACGCTCACCATCAAATACTTTTTTTGCTATTTTTAATATAGCTTGCAGCGCTTATATATAAAGGGGCGCTCTCAAATCCAAGTGCAACAGAGGGTAGTCTATTGGATTGAGGCATCCGGCAACTCAAGCTTGGCCAGCCATTGGCCATAGACCTCCAGTGGCGAGGCCCAGTCCAGCGTCTTGCGAGGCCGCCTGTTCATCTCATCAGCAATCGCATCAAGCTGCTCCTGGGTGTAGCCCGAGAGGTCAGTGCCCTTGGGCAAGTACTGACGCACCAGCCCATTGGTGTTCTCATTGGTGCCGCGCTGCCACAAACCGCCGGTGCGCGGCGCTTTGCTCGCCCAGCGTGAGGATCTGCATCACCGCGTGTATTTGCGCAGGCGTCACCGCTGGCTCAGGCGTCAAGCCCAACAAGTGGTCGCGCAATTGGGCGTAATAGGCCAGATAGTTGCCCGCAGGGCCGGGTGCCGCGCGACGCACAGACACGGGTGCAGCAACGCCTGCGATGGTGCCGAAACTGAGTACCTCACCGGGATGCGGGTCAGAGCCCCAATGCTGCACATGGTCAAGCTGTGGCCGCTCCCCGGCTTTCAAGGCGTCTTCCTGTGTGTCCAGGCCAAATTTTGTGAAGCTGCCCTTGGTGCCGTGCACCGCCCAACGTGGGCCCAGTTCGGCCACCAGCGTGCTGGCATGCAGCACCACGCGCAAACCACCGTGGCGCGTGGTGTAGCGCAACACGGCATGAAACCAGTCGTTCACCAGCGAACCATCGCGCAGGGCAGCCAAATCCAGTGACACCTCATCGGGCAGGCCAAACAGCGTCAAGGCTTGATCCACCAAATGGGGCCCCAGGTCA
>JALNWC010000201.1 GCA_023231075.1 Rhodoferax sp. | reverse complement strand
TTCCAGCAACGGGCGGATGCGTTCGACGCCACTGAGGCGAATGTCTTCTTCGGTCGCATCGGCCACCGGCTCCTTGCCCAGCCAGGCAATATTGGCGCCACCGCGCAGGTACCAGTCCTCGGGTCCGTTCAGGGCATAGGTATTGCCGTCCGGATCGCTGAGGGCCCCCTCACCAAAGCCGGGCAGCCGCATGGCCTTGGCCAGCGCGATGAAAAAGGTTTCCATGCCGATGGCACGGCCCTCGGGCGTCTTCGCCGCCTTGGGCTCGATGACCGGCCAGCGGGCGCCCATGGCCTTGGTAGGCACACCGTTCCAGGCCGCCACCCAGCCCCAGCTTTCGTACATCAGCGAATCCGGAATGATGTAGTCGGCATAGGCATTGCTCTCGTTGATGAAGGGGTCGATCGAGAGAATCAGAGGCAGCTTCTTCGGGTCCGCCAGGTCCTTGGCAATCTTGTTGCGCAGGCCGGTCACGCCATACATCGGATTGGATGACCAGAGCACCAGCGCCTTCAGCGCATAAGGGTAGCCGCTGATGCCGCCCGGCAACAGTTCGGTGGTAAGTCCGGGTGCATTGGGGAACCACGGCGCTGTCGCCGGATAGGGTTTGTTGTCGGCTTTCCTGGCGGCAAACTCGGCGGTTTTTTCATAGGGCACATTGCGCCCCAGCGGCGTTCCTGAAGGCTTGACCATGCCGGCAAAAGTAGCCAGGTTGTAGCGCGGCCCCGCGCCGCTGTCCTTGAAGCCGCCGCCATTGGCGACGAAACCGCCCTTCCAGTTGATGTTGCCCAGCAGCGCATTGATGCTCATCAGCGCATAGGCGTTGTAAAAACCGCTGCCGCTCATCATGCCGCCGTGGGCAATGACCGAAGCGCGCTTGCCATGCGAGGCCAGCTCCTTGGCCAGCGCCGCCAGGGTTTCGGCCGGGATGCCACAGGCCTGGGCATAGGCGTCAAGCTCCAGGCGCATGGCTTCTTCACGCAGCAGCTGCAGCGAGGACTTGACCCGGACATCCTGGCCACCAACCGTCAACACGGTGTCGACGAACAAGGGGGCCGGACCCTTGGCCTGGTCACTGAAGACCGGCTGGCCCGCATCATCCAGACAAACGAAGGCATCGCCTTCTTTGTAGCGCTGTTCTTCAGGCATCTCGACGCCCAGGTCGGAGGCGCGCAGGAAGCGCCGCTCACGCGGATGTTTCGGCTCCACGACGACCAAGTGGGTCGCGTTGGAGAACGAGGGTTCGCCATTTGCCTTGGCCAGTTCGGCGTTCGGAAAACTCAGGAAACGGCTGTCGATGCGTTCGTTCTCGAACAGCCAGCGGATGATGGCCATGGCCATCGCACCGTCGGTACCAGGGCGGATCGGCAGCCAGCGACCCCGATCGCCGCTGGCGCGGTTGTCGGCGTGCGTCAGCACCGGATCGACCACCACATAAGACAACTTGCCCTCGGTGCGCGCTTTGGCGACCAGGGTGCCCTGGCGCTTGAACGGGTTGCCGGCCTGCCCGGGTGCCGTGCCGACAAAGAGCACAAACTCGGCATTGGAGAAATCCGGCTTGCAATGCGGCATGGCCTTCATGTCGCCGAACAATGCGCCCGAACCCGAACGGTAGGAACCGCTACAGTAAGAACCATGGCCGACAAAGTTGAGGGTGCCATACGACTGCTGAAAAAAGCGGCGGGCAAAGCTCTCACGGCCATCGTTGACGCTGGACAGTACCGCCACCTGGTTGACCCGGGGTCCGAGCGCCGGCTGGGCGCTGTCAATGGGCGTTTTCAGATCGCGCAGGGCAGCCAGTCCGTCGACATGTCCTTCGCCAAACAGATTACCGCCCTCGACCAGCTCCTTGACCAGTTGATCAAAGGCAATCGGCTCCCATTGACCGCTGTTGCGCGAACCGACGCGCTTGAGCGGCGTCAGGACGCGATACGGCGAGTCGATCTGCCGCGCCACCGCGTTGCCGCGTCCGCAGGCGGTGGAGCGCCCCGCCAGCCCCTTGCCATTGTGGGCGGAGATGGCAATGAAGCTCTCGCGCACGCTGGCTTTCATCGGCAAGTGCGGATCGGTGGACAGCGGGCTGTAGGGGTTGCCTGCGACCCGCAAGACCTTGCCTGAGGCGCGGTCGATGCGCACGCGCACGCCGCACATCGTGGTGCACCCCAGACAGGTCGTGTAGCTGACTTGCTGGTTGGGATTGACCTCCAACTGCCCCTGGCGATCCACGCGGAACTCGGGTGCCGGGGCATCCCCCGCTGTTTTGTGTTTGGGGGCATCCTTGCCGAGCAGCTTGCCGACCACGCGACCCGCGGTTTCGGAATAGCCAACGGCAAAGGCGGCCAGGCCACCGAGTGCGAGAACTTGACGACGCTTGCTGATTTTCATGATCGAACTCCTCAGACTTCCGCCCGATCATCCCAAGGGATGAGACTGGTCAGAACAATGTAAATGGTGAGACACAAACCGACCATGCCGACGATGCCAAGCAGGCCATCGGGCGTCAGGGTCAGGAAATAGCGAGGGGTGGTCGCGCCCATCTTGGGCAGGCTCTGGCTGACCATCAGGACGATCCAGCGCACCAGCCAGGCACCCTGCAGGGCGAACAGCGCCGGCAGGACCAGCGTATGACGCCGGGAGCTGGCGAGCCACAGCGTCAGCAGGGTGCTGCCCATCAGCCAGGCACCTGTGACCCACCAGCTGAACTCGCCCTGCATCGCGGCCAGCGCCTGGGCCGCTGCACTCGACAGGCCGGATGCGCCAAGCAGCCCCCAGACGACCAGCAGCAGCAGGGTTGCCCACTGGCTGCGCACCAGCCAGCGATTGAGCAAAGGCGCAGCCTCCTTGTTGCCGCTCACAGCTTCGAACAGGCCGGTCATGCCCAAGCCACCGCTCAGCGCCGTGACAAGAAAGAGCAGCGGCAGCACCGGGCTGTGCCACAGTGCGCGGGCCTGCACCACCATCACTTCCATGCCGGTATAGAGCAGGATCAGCGCGGCGCCTATGCTGCCGACGAGCGCCGCCGCCTTGATGGCGCCCGGGTTGTCATGGCCACCGTAGGCCAGCGCGCGGTAAAGCCCTGAAAATTTATCACCGTTTTTGGCCAATGCCGCCAGTTGCGGACGCAGGCAGAGCCAGGCGTAGAGGAACAGGCCGAACATATAAATGGGAATGAAGAAGGCGCCCCAGGCCATCCACGAACCCACATTCGGGTGCAGGTAAAAATTGAGGAATCGTCCTGGCTGGTGCAGGTCGGCCAGCAGGGCCACCGGGCCGGCCAAACCGCAGACCAGCGCCACCAGCAGCGCCCGCCGGGAGACACTGCGCCAGTCGGGATGGCGCCAGGCAAGCCCTGGCAAGGACAAGAAGAAGGCACTTGTGGAAATGCCGATCAGAAAGAAATAGGTCACGGCCCAGGGCAACCAGGCCGGTTCCCGCGCAAAACCCAGCACTTCAACCGTCGTGTTCATGTTCATCCTCCTTGTTGGTCGGGGCGCCACATCATGTCGGCGGCAGAAGCGCCATCGACACGGCCCTTCAGGTGTTCGTCAAGGCCGATGTAGAACACCCGGGGTGACGTTTTGGCTTCGGGTTTGAGCACCTGAATGTGTCCCTCAGCCGCTTTCAGCCGCTGGCTGATGTCGCTGTCCGGATCATTGATGTCGCCGAAAATGCGTGCGCCGCCGACACAGGTTTCGACGCAAGCGGGCAGCAGCCCGGCTTCGAGCCGGTGGCTGCAGAAAGTGCACTTGTCGGCCTTGCCGGTATCGTGATTGATAAAGCGCGCGTCGTACGGACAGGCCTGGACGCAGTAGGCGCAACCGACGCAACGGTCGCCATCCACCAGCACGATGCCGTCCTCGCGTTTGAAGGTGGCGCCGACCGGGCAAACGGGAATGCAGGGCGGCTGTTCGCAGTGGTTGCACAGACGCGGCAGCACGGAGAGGCCGGTTTTGCCGCCTTGGTCAGTCACCGCGTAGGTCGCCACCACCGTGCGGAATTGCCCCTCGGGGGACGCGTTTTCCATGGAACAAGCCATGGTGCAGGCCTGGCAGGCAATGCAGCGCCGGGTATCGACCAGCATCGACCAGTGCGGGCCGGATGCTTCTGCGGCCATGGCCGGAACGGCCAGACCCGCGGTGACTGCCGGCAAGACCGCGAAGAAGGCGCGTCGGGAAAGATCAGGATGAGCGCTCATGCAAAGCTCCGTTTTTTGATGACGGGGCAAGAATAAGCCTTGCGCTCAACGTTGGAAATTAGAAGAAAGGGGCATGACCCTAGGGAAAAGTTCTTATCGCCAGATCACTTTCTGCTTTCTGTTAACGCATATTCATCTTAAGGATGATGAACTCGTGATCTGTGTGACTGGTTCGGTTTTCGGGCGACGCCTGTGAAAGACTGGTCCTCGATTTCGCCGGTGACGGCAATTGGGACTGACACGAAGTTCACGAACGGCTTTTCACAGGCAATACGGTGGACTGCCAGCAAGCGGGCATTCACCAATACCCGGAAACAGGTTTTAAGAAGTCTGTCAAGGTGCTCGCAAGACGATGTTCAGGTTGAAAGTCCAGCAATGGAGCGAAGCCGATGACCGAGCCGGTATCAATGTGCAAAGGCTATGGGATTGGCCGAAATGTGGATCAAACTGGCCATCCAAAAGACAACCGTCAGAACCGCCTAGCAACAGGCGACCCCTCAATGTTGGGTTGGATATAGAAGAAAATTTATCCACCATCGGACTGGCGCCGCACCATTTCTCAGTAACGCGCATCCGCCGGCCTTTTATCCTTGGGCCAGTCCTTCATCTTGTCCGGGAAATCCGGGCGTGGCTGGTGCGAAAAATACTCCGCGACATCAACGGCCTCCTGATCCGAAAGCCCCCCTTGTCCCAGCGGGAATTTCTCATGGAATCCGATCGGCATATTGCGCTTGACAAAAGCCGCCGCGGTATAGGTCCGCGCCATGCCGGCGCCGATGTTGAATGAATCATCGCCCCAAAGCGGCGGGTAGATGAAGCTGCCATCGGCCTGCTTCAAGCCTTCGCCGTCCTTGCCGTGGCATACCGCGCACTGCGCCCTGTACACCTGCTTGCCATTTTCCAGGTTGGGCTTGATCGCCATGTCCACCTTGCCAACGCCGCGTCCGGCGACCTTGTCCTGCGGCTTGGTTTCCTTTTTCATCCAGTCGAAATAGGCCACCATGGCTTTCATGTCCGCCGAATCCGCAGGCAGCGGTTTGCCGTTCATGGAGCGTCTAAAGCAGCCGTTGATGCGGTCTTCGATGGTAATGACCCGTCCGGCGCGCGCGCCGTAACTGGGGAAGAAGGCCGATACGCCGACAAATGGCGAACCATCGGCCACCGTGCCGGCGTTGAGGTGACAGCTGGTGCAATTCAGGGCGTTACCGACGTTCTGCGGCAACAGGGCCTTGGTCTCAAGATGCAGGCGCATGCCGCGGACAAGCTGCAGGGCAGTGGGGCTGGCGAGCATGTCCGCCAGACGCGGCGTTTCAAAATTGGACGAATCCGTGGTCTTGGGATCGAGTTGCGCACGCATCTTGGCTACCTGAGAGGCGGCAACCGGTTCGGCGTTATTGCCCCAACTGCCGCGCACGAAACTCAGGATTTCAGCCAGCTCCTGATCGGACAGCCGGGCAAAGGCCGGCATGGTGTAGATGCGTGGGTGCGCGGCGGTCTCGGCCGTTTTCCAGCCGGTCAGCGC
>JALNWC010000200.1 GCA_023231075.1 Rhodoferax sp. | reverse complement strand
TTGCCCACCGTGGGCAGGAAGGTGTTGGCGTTCCAGTCGGCGTCGTTGATCATGTCCTTGACGCTGGCACCGTTGACGGTGGCGAAGCGGTAGTCGGCGTACATGGTGGGTGAGTGGTTGCCCCAGACCGCCATGTTTTCGATGTCAGCCACCGCCTTGCCGGTTTTGGCAGCGAGTTGGCTCAAGGCACGGTTGTGGTCCAGACGCAGCATGGCGGTGAAGTTCTTGCGCGGCAGGTCCGGGGCGCTCTTCATGGCGATGTAGGCGTTGGTGTTGGCCGGGTTGCCCACCACCAGCACGCGCACGTCGCGGCTGGCCACGGCATTCAGGGCCTTGCCCTGGGCGGTGAAAATCTCGGCATTCACGGCCAGCAATTCGGCGCGTTCCATGCCCGGACCACGGGGGCGCGAACCGATCAGCAGAGCGTAATCCACGTCCTTGAAAGCGGTCATGGGGTCGCTGTGGGCTTCCATGCCCACCAGCAGCGGGAAAGCGCAATCCTGCAATTCCATCATCACGCCTTGCAGCGCCTGTTGTGCTTTTTCAACCGGAACTTCCAGCAGGCTCAAAACGATGGGCTGATCCTTGCCGAGCATTTCGCCTGAAGCGATGCGAAACAGGATGGCGTAACCAATTTGACCTGCGGCACCGGTAACGGCTACACGGACGGGCTTTTTGCTCATGGCGAAATCTCCAAAAGGTTTAAAAAATAGTTCAGTGGGCGCAGGGTGAGCAGCACATGGTCAACCCCTTAGCGCGTCAAGTGTACTCTGGAAAACCCTGAGTCGTCAATTTGTCTTATGTCTTATATAAGATATGATTCGACAAAAATGACGACGCCCCAAATCGAGACAAATTCACCATGCAAACCTTTCCTGATCCTGTCATCGAGCCCGTCCTGACGACGCCAGAGGCTGCCATTTCTCAGGCGTCTTCGGCCACGCCGGCCTTCAGCCCGCTGTACCAGCAAATCAAGGCCTTGATCCTCAACAGCTTGCGTGTTGGCGAATGGAAGCCCGGTGAAATGATTCCCAGTGAGATGGATCTGGCGGGCCGCTTCCATGTGAGTCAGGGCACGGTGCGCAAGGCGATCGATGAATTGGCGGCCGAAAACTTGCTGCTGCGTCGGCAAGGCAAAGGCACTTTTGTTGCCACGCATGCCGAGCAACAGGTGCAATTCCGGTTTCTCAAGCTGGTTCCCGACAGCGGCACCCGCGGCAGCGAAGGCCCGGCACAGCGCGACATCATCGAATGCAAGCGCAGCCGCGCCAGCGCCGACGTGGCGCGGGCGCTGGCCTTGCGCAATGGTGACACGGTGCTGCAAGCCCGGCGCCTGCTCAGTTTTGGTGGTGCCCCCATCATCCTGGAAGATATCTGGTTGCCGGCCGCGCCGTTCAAGGGCTTGACGGCTGAGCAGCTGGCCAATTACCAAGGGCCCATGTACGCCTTGTTCGAGACCGAATTCAATGTTCGCATGGTTCGTGCGGAGGAAAAGATCCGGGCCATTCCGGCGACGGACTTACACGTGGAGCACCTCAAAGTGCCACTGGGCACCCCTTTGCTGAGTGTGGAGCGCGTGGCCTACACTTACCGCGATGAGCCCATGGAGTTGCGCCGCGGCTACTACCGGACCGATACCCACTACTACCACAACACGCTGGGGTAATCGGTTTTTTTGGGCAGGCTGTCAGCTTGAAGTCCGTTTGGAGTGTCATCCTTGTGAAAGAAAAGGAAGTGTTTGATTGACATCAAGGAACGATGGGTTAGCACTTGACGCATTGCAATAGAATTTGTAAGTTATCTTTTTACTCACGGTCACCCAGTTGTTACCTCAACCATGAAAGCATCGTATGTCTGAATCAGCGGCCAGCACAGCAAAAAAACGTCCCGAGTTCTACAACATTGATGGCAAATCGCTCATCAGCTACCGATGGCCACTTGCCTCCATCGCTTCGGGCATGCACCGCGTCAGCGGAGCCATTCTGTTTTTTCTGATGCCTTTCATCATCTGGATGTTCGACAACTCCATCTCCTCGGAAATTTCTTTTTTGAAATTCAAGGCAGCCTTCAATGAGGGCATGCTGGGCCTGCCAGGCTTCATCTGGAAGCTGGTGGCCCTGGGGCTGATATGGGCCAGCTTGCACCACTTCATTGCCGGCATGCGACACCTCTGGATGGACACCCACCACGAACACGTCACCAAGGACTTTGGGCGCCAGACGGCTGCCGCGGTGCTGGTTCTCACGCTCACGCTGACGCTTGTACTGGGCGCCAAATTGTTTGGTCTTTATTAAGAAAAACTCAGGAGTTATTCATGTCTGTCAATTTCGGATCTCATCGCCTGGTCGTTGGCGCCCACTACGGCATGCGCGACTGGCTGTCGCAACGCGTCACTGCGGTCATCATGGCCTTGTTTACGGTGCTGGTGTTGGCGCAACTGATTTTCAGCAAGGGCCCGATCGGCTATGAGCTGTGGGCCGGCATCTTTTCGCCGCAATGGATGAAATCGCTGACCTTCCTGGTCATCCTCTCCATGCTTTATCACGCGTGGGTTGGCATGCGCAACGTTTTTCAGGATTACGTCAAGCCCTATGGCGTGCGTTTTGTCATGCACGTGTTGGCCATTGCCTGGCTGATCGCCTGCACCGGTGGCGCTATCGAAGCCCTGTGGCGCTTGTAAACCTTTCTTTTTGAACAGAAAGTCTTTGCATGCCCTGGTTTTCACCGGGGTGTGCTGTACCCCCTCATCAAGACAAAAAAATTTATCATGACTGCAACCTCCAAACTTCAAACGCGTAAATTTGACGTCGTCATCGTCGGTGCTGGTGGCGCTGGCATGAGCGCGTCGCTGCAACTGGCCAATGCCGGCCTGAATGTGGCGGTACTCTCCAAGGTGTTTCCGACCCGCTCGCACACTGTGGCGGCCCAGGGCGGTATTGGCGCCAGTCTGGGCAACATGGCCGAGGACAACTGGCACTACCATTTCTACGACACCATCAAGGGCTCCGACTGGCTGGGCGACCAGGACGCGATCGAGTTCATGTGCCGCGAGGCGCCCAAGGTGGTTTATGAGCTGGAACACTTTGGCATGCCGTTTGACCGCAATCCCGACGGCACCATTTACCAGCGCCCTTTTGGCGGCCACTCCAGCAACTACGGTGAAAAACCGGTGCAGCGTGCCTGCGCAGCGGCCGACCGCACCGGTCACGCCATGTTGCACACCCTGTACCAGCAAAATGTCAAGGCCAGAACCAACTTCTTTGTGGAGTGGATGGCGCTGGATTTGATTCGCGATGCCGATGGTGATGTCGTCGGCGTCACGGCGCTGGAGATGGAAACCGGTGAAGTCCACATTTTGCAGGCCAAAAGCGTGATGATGGCTTCTGGCGGCGCAGGCCGTATCTTTGCTGCCTCAACCAATGCCTACATCAACACCGGCGACGGTCTGGGCATGGCGGCTCGCGCCGGCATTCCCCTGCAGGACATGGAGTTCTGGCAGTTCCACCCCACCGGTGTGGCTGGCGCGGGCGTGCTGCTGACCGAAGGCTGCCGCGGCGAAGGCGCAATTTTGCGCAACAGCAATGGCGAGCGCTTCATGGAGCGCTATGCCCCGACCATGAAAGACCTGGCACCGCGCGACTTCGTCTCGCGCTGCATGGACCAGGAAATCAAGGAAGGACGGGGTTGCGGTCCCAACAAGAATTACATCAACCTCGACATGACGCACCTGGGGGCCGAGACCATCGCACTGCGTTTGCCGAGCGTGTTTGAAATCGGTCACAACTTTGCCAATGTGGACATCACCAAAGAACCGATCCCGGTGATTCCGACCAACCATTACCAGATGGGCGGCATCCCCAGCAATATCAGCGGTCAGGTGGTGATGCCCGGCAGCAGCGGGGCCCAGGAAGTCGTCAACGGTCTGTACGCCGTGGGCGAATGCGCCTGTGTCAGTGTGCACGGCGCCAATCGGCTGGGCACCAACTCCCTGCTTGACATCGTGGTTTTTGGACGTGCTGCAGGCTTGCACATCATCGACTTCAATAACAAGAACACGGAACACAAACCGCTCCCGGCCAATGCCGCAGATATTTCCCTGGAACGTCTTGACCGGCTGAATTCGGCGACGACAGGTGAATACGCGCAAGTGGTGGCTGGTGACATGCGCGACATCATGCAACAGCATGCCAGCGTGTTCCGGACCCAGGCCAGCATGGACGAAGGCGTTGCCAAGATTGCCCAATTGCGTCAACGCGTCACCGGTATCAAACTGACCGACAAGTCGCAGATATTCAACACGGAGCGCATCGAAGCACTCGAAGTGGAAAACATGATTGAAGTGGCCCAGGCCACCATGGTGTCGGCAGCGGCGCGGCATGAATGCCGTGGTGCCCACAGTGTGATGGATTACGACCGGCCCGCAGACGATCCTGTCTCTCCGCTGGGTCGTGACGATGTCAATTGGCTCAAGCACACCTTGTGGGACAAAGCGACCAACAGCCTGAGTTACAAGCCGGTCAACCTCAAGCCGCTGACAGTTGCTTCCGTACCCCCCAAAATCCGCACTTTCTAAAGCTCGGCTTTGCTGTCTTCGACCCTCATCGATATTTTGCCGGACCGTTCTTCCAGCGTGCCTGCATCCAAGAAAGAAAATCATGGCTAAACGTACTATCCAAATTTATCGCTACAACCCCGACACCGATGCCAAGCCCTACATGCAGACCATCGAGATTGAACTTGATGGCAGCGAGCGCATGTTGCTCGATGTTTTGATCAAGCTCAAGGCGATCGACCCCACGCTGTCCTACCGTCGTTCCTGCCGTGAAGGCATTTGCGGCTCGGACGCGATGAACATCAATGGCAAGAACGGTCTGGCCTGCCTGGTCAACATGCTGACACTGCCTGACACCATCGTGCTCAAGCCGCTGCCGGGCCTGCCCGTGGTGCGCGACCTGATTGTCGACATGACGCTGTTCTTCAAGCAGTACCACTCGATCAAGCCTTACCTGGTCAACGACAGCCGCCCGCCAGAAAAAGAGCGCCTGCAAAGCCCGGAAGAACGTGAAGAACTCAATGGCCTGTACGAGTGCATTTTGTGTGCGAGCTGCTCCACCAGTTGCCCGGTGTTCTGGTGGAATCCGGATAAATTCGTCGGTCCGGCCGGTTTGTTGCAAGCCTACCGTTTTATTGCCGACAGCCGCGATGAAGCCACCAGCGAGCGTCTGGACAACCTCGAAGACCCCTACCGTTTGTTCCGCTGCACCACCATCATGAATTGCGTGGACGTGTGCCCGAAGGGCCTGAACCCGACCAAGGCGATTGGCAAGATCAAGGAACTGATGGTGCGCCGCGCCATCTGATGCCGCCCTGATGGACACCACCGGCTTGCAGGCAGCTGACGCCCTGATCGATGAACGCGTACTGAGCAAGCTCAAGTGGCGCTGTCGCCGGGGCCTGCTCGAGAACGATATTTTCATCGAGCGCTTCTTCAAGAGGTTCGAGACCACGCTCACGGTCAAGCAGACGCAAGGTCTGAACCTTCTGATGGATTTAAGCGATTCAGACTTGCTGGATCTGCACCTTGGGCGCAAAACCCTGGCCCAAGTCGACGCGCATCTCGTGCAGGACGAAGTTTCCGAAGTGTTAAGTATGTTGAGAAAACCACCTGAAAGGTCCCTATGAAGCTAGCTGAAAATAAAGCCACCCTGTCGTTCAGCAACGGCA
>JALNWC010000199.1 GCA_023231075.1 Rhodoferax sp. | reverse complement strand
TGCTTGCTGACGTTCAGACGAAAAGCCTGTTCCGGCTGCAGAAAATCCTGCTGGGCATGCGCCGGCAGCGCCCACCACATTGTCAACATCACGACCGACCACAACAAACGCAGCATAAGTGCTCCTACATCAAATGGAGCACGCATCTTTGCGTGGCCAGATTAAGGCTACGTTAGGAGCAGGACAAATAACGAAAACAATTCAAAAAAGCGGTCACATTGCTGCGCCAGCATCAAACCTCATCTTCCAGCCAGGCAGACGACCCTTGGTAACGCCAGCACTGGCCGTAAGCGGGTGCAGCCACAGGCCAATCGGCCGCAGCAAGTACCTGGCGCTGCCCCGAGGACAGCAGACGCGCCGCCCGGATCACGCCGGCGTGGGTCAGCCACACCTGGGCAACACCTGATAGACGCGCTTGAGCAGCCGCATCCCACACCTGCGCAACACGGCCCATAAAGGCTGCCAGACACTCACCGCCGCCCACACGGTAGCGCCAAAAGTCTGTTGTCCAGGCGTCCAGGACTTCAGGTGGCAAAGCATCCCAGCGCTGCCCCTCCCAGTTGCCAAAGTTCATCTCGGCCAGCCGCGCTTCAGTTTGATGGCTCAAATCTGGCCGCAAGGCCAGCAGGGCCTGGGCCAATTGCTGGCAGCGCAGCAAGGGCGACACGCTCAACAAGACCTTGGGTGGCAGGCGCTGCGCCAGCCCCAGGGCCGCTTGCCGTGTGGCCTGTGCATCGGCAGGCACGTCGAGCGCGCCGTAACAGACACCGGGCGCGATCACGGGCTGCGCATGGCGCACCAGCCAGATCACAGGCTCAGCCCCAACCCGAGATAAAAGGCGACTTCGCAGACCTGCTGCGTGGCCCCCAGGCAGTCGCCGGTAAAACCGCCCAGACGCCGCCAGAACCAGCGCGCCATCACGGCCCAGGCGACCAAAGAAGCCATGAGAGCATTCAGCAGGGCCTGCAGCAAGCCTGCGTCAGTCATGTTGATGGCAATGAAACCCGTGGTGACCTGCACAGCCACCGTCAGCGCCAGCGCCAACACACACCAGATTAGGCCGGTGCGCAGGGCAGCGCCGCTGATCTGATCGGCCAGCGGCTTCGACTTGGAGCCCGCCACATCCCCCACATGCGGCAACCAACGGATGGTCAGCAGCGGCCAGGTGCGCGAGACCACATGGGCGACCAACAGCGCAGCCGCCATCAGCGGCCCACTCACGTCGCCCAGCAGCGCCAGCAGCGTCACTTTGCACAACAGCATGAGCATCACCGCAATGGCACCAAAGGCACCGACACGCGAGTCTTTCATGATGAGCAGGGCGCGGTCCCGGTCCGCACTGCCACCCAGACCATCCGCCACGTCGGCCAGCCCGTCTTCGTGAAAGGCACCGGTGAGCAGCACGCCCAGCGCCGTGCCCAGCGCAGCGGCCACCAGCGGGGCCGAACCCGTGGGCGGCAACAGCGCCAGCAAACCGGCGGTAAAAAGTGCCAGCACGCTGCCGACCAGCAAACCCACGCCGGGGAAATGGCCGGCGCTGGCACGCAACATGGCCGGGCTAAAACCCACCCAATCCGCCAGCCGCCCGGTGACCGGAATGCGGGTAAAAAATTGCAGGCTCAGCAAATAGTGGCGAATGAATTGGAGGAAAAACGAGGGCATGGGTTTTAAGGATCAGCTTGGGTGGATGCGATGACGTGCGCGCAGGACATTACACCGCTGCGGCTGCTTCTGTGGTCTTTTCCGACACCCCGGCCGACTCGAAACTGGCCATCTCGCGCAGCATGGCGCAAGCCGCCTGCAGCAGCGGCCAGTGCACAGTTCAATGTCAAGACCGGCCAGGCGCGCCAGCAGCAGCGACGCAGCCGAAGTGTTGCCAATGCCCATTTCACCGAGCAACAGGGCATTGCCAGGCAGGGTTCGGACCAGCGCAACACCGTTTTGCAGGGCTTGCTGGCATTGCAGCAAGCTCATCGCCGCCTGCTCGCTGGAGTCAGCCGTACCCTGCTCACCACCGGGCACCTTGCACACGCGCAAACCCGGTCGCTGCGCGCCGGCGGGCAGACCCGCCAAAAAGTCGTGCGCCACGCCGCAATCCACCACGCTCAGTGCAATCTGGTTCAAGCGTGAAAACACACTGACGGCCGCGCCGCCGGCCAGAAAGTTTTCCACCATCTGCCAGCTCACATTGCTGGGGTAAGCCGACACGCCACGGCGCACCAGCCCATGGTCGCCGGCAAACACCACCAGCTGCGGGTCTTTCAGCACCGGGCTGTCGGTGCCCAAAATTTCGCCCAACTGCAGGGCCAGCGCTTCAAGCCGACCCAGTGAGCCTTGTGGCTTGGTCTTGTGGTCGATTTTGTGCTGCAGCGCCTGGGTCAGGGCCACTGTGCGAATGTCTGCGAGTGTGGGAAGCGATGTATTCATGCGTTTGATAAAGAGTAAGTGGTGTTGGTCCTTGCCGACGTGTCAAAGTGCTGCCAGCGCCCGTTGTACCCAGCCAAAGGCCAGGCGCTCCTGCTCCAGTCTGGTCTGGCCGGTGATGAGCGACTGGCACAGCGCGGCCTCGGGCGCGCTCAGCCGGGTCAACTGGCGCAGCGCGGGTGCAGGCTCGGGCACCCACTGCGCGCGGTGGGCGTGCAGCGTGGCCGCATCCATCAGCAGCGCCTGGGCATGCGGCAGGTGGGCGCGCAGCTGGTCCAGGATGGCAAAGCCGTGGCTGTCGAGGTCGCCCCAGTAGTGCACGCTGCAGCGCTGTAGCCAGGCGGCGCCGCCGAGCACGTCAAAGCCGTAGCCGGCACCAAAAATCACCACACTGCCCGGCAATGGCGGAAACGCCAGAAAGTTGACCTCGTTTTCGGTGATGAAGACACGCTGCACCGGCAGCACCAGTTGGGCAAAGTCGGCTTGCGTGAGGGTGATGTCCTGATCATCGCCCACACCCGGCAGCGCCAGCGCCGCATCGAGCACACGCAGGCGGATGCGCAGCGGCTTGTCCCTGAAGCCATAGCGTCGGCAAAAGCCGCCGATGCCCGTGGCGCCGGGGTCAATGGCATCAAGCGGCAAACACAGGTCGAGCAATTCGCTCAAGACGCCGCGCTGCGCCTCGATGAATTTGCTGTCGACACCGGCCAAATCCACCTGGCGCAGGTAAATGCCCGGGCGCGGGTGAGTTTGCAGCCAGCGCAGCACCGACAGCAGGCGCGGCCAGTCGTCCGCCAACGCCAGCGCGGCCAGCGGGCGCTTACTCAACCAGGGCAGCAAGCACGTAAACAGCGCCGCATCAATGGCGCGGGTGCTCTGCAACAGCGCCTCGAAGCGCCGCGCCTCGCGGGTTTTGCCAATCAGGCCAAACGCATCGGGCAAGGTGTCGAGCCAGCACTCGGCAGGCAGCGTGCTCGCACCCAGCAGGCGGTGCGTGAACGCGCGCCAGACCAGGCGCACATGCGGCACGGCCTGCAATTCGGGCAGCCAGGCGCGCACCGCGTCGAGCTGCTCGCTGAGCGCGTTGGAGTCGGGCACCACCAGCCGCAGGCGCCTGGGGTTCCAGCTGGCGGGGTCGATCAGCGCACGCAGCAAATCGCCCTTGTCCCACAGCTTGAGCGTCTGGGCGCGCAGGTCGGCGGGGCGGGTCCAGCTCATGCAGCCGGGTCTTCCAGCGCGCCGATGTCTGCTGCCGGTGCCGCCAGATCGGGCGCAGCCGCCGGGCTCGCGGGGTCAACGGGGACAGGCGCGGTGGCACTCACAGCCGCCGACTGCAAGGCATTTTTTTGCGTCCGGTATTCCTCGATGCTGAGGTTGCGCAGCTTCGAGTCGCGCCCCTCGTCGTTGTGGACAAAACCGACGCTGGCCACAAAGGGTTCGATGATGTGAATTTTTTGCAGCGGCGTGACGATCAGCAGTTGCAGGTTGAGCTCGGCAAACAATTTCAGACCAAACTGCGCGGATTCGTCCGAGCCGCGCCCGAAGGCCTCGTCGATCACCACAAACCTGAACGCCCGCGAGCGCACCTCGCCGCGCACCAGGCCGAACTGGTAGGCCAGGCTGGCGGCCAGAATGGTGTAGGCCAGCTTTTCCTTTTGCCCGCCGGATTTGCCGCCCGAGTCGGAGTAATGCTCATGCTCGCGGCCGTCTTCGCGCCAACGCTCGCTGGCGGCAAAGACAAACCAGTTGCGCACGTCGGTCACCCGGGCAGCCCAGCGGCGGTCTTGCTCCGCCTGCCCTTCGCGCCCGCGCAGGCGCTCGATGATGGCCTTGACCTGCAAAAACTTGGCCTCGGAATACTGGCCGTCGTCGCTGGCAGCGCTGCCCGAAACCACGTTATCCAGGCAATGCCGCAGGTCGCTCTGAAAGTCGCGCACTTCGGGGTCGGTCGTGACCTGGGCCTGGAGTTCGATGAAGCGCCCCGGGTTGTAGTCAATCTGCGTCAGCGACTGGTTGATGAGTGCCAGGCGTTCCTTGATGGTTTCGCGTTCCTTGTTCAATTGCGCGCTGAACTGCGCCACCTGGTTGATGGTGTTCTGATTCAGCAGCTCCTTGAACTTGGCCTCGAAGCGCGGCAGGTCGTCCACCGCGAGCTGCTTGAGCAGGGCCCGGAACTCGCCCGCTGCGGCCACCGAGGCGTCGGTGTCTTGGGTGGCCAGCGGAAAGCGGTGCCGGAAATTGCGCATGGCGCCGACGATTTTTTCGACCAGATCACGCGCTTTGTCGTTTTGCGCATCCATCATGGCTTGCAGGGCAACGCGCATGTCGTGCTGGCGGTTGTCGCAGGACTCCAGCGTGAGCGCCTGGCTGCCCAGCACCTGGCTGCGCAATTGGTCCAGGCGTTGGCTGCCCGCCACCGGCGCGGCACCCTGCCCTGCTGCTGACGGCACAGAAGCCGTCAGCAGCGCTTGGGTGTCTGCTTGCAGCCGGGTGATGTCGGTGATTTTTTGCTCGGTTTTGGCGCGCTTGTCACGTTGCTCGCGGCGCTGGCGTTCGGTCTCCAGTTGCGCCTGTTCGAGCGCCTTGAGCTGCGTGCTCAGGGTCTGCAGCACATCCGAGGCCGACTCCAGCTGGCGCCGTTCTTCTTCGAGCACGGCGGCCTGGGCGGCCGACGTGGCCCAGTCGAGCGCGCTGTAGTCGCGGTATTCCACCAATTTGGCCAGCGTCGCCAGGCGGCTTTGGCACTGGGCCAATTGCTGCTGGGCCTGCGCAATCTGGCTGCCCAACTGCCCAAGCTCGGCTTCCAGCACGCGGCGTTTGGCGTCGAGGGCGGCCAGCTTGGCGGCGTTGCTCCAGCCCAGCACGTAACGGCTGCGGTCGTCCAGCCGATGCCGGTCGTCTTTTTCGTGGCGCTCGCCGCCCGACTTGATCTGCCCGGCGCGGGTGATGGCGCGCACCTCGCGGCGAAACTGCTCCTGGGTGGCACAGCAGGCCACATCAAAACGCTGGCACAACTCGCGGTCCAGCCAGGCGTAAAAGACCGAGTCGGGTTTGACCACCAGTTTGCGCACCAGCGAATCCGGGTGCAGACTGACCGCCTGCGCCCGCACCTCGGCGCGCACCCTGAAATAAACCAGGCGGCCTTTCAGATGGGTTTGATCGACCCACTGCGCCACCTGCGCATACACGGCATCGGGCACCAGCAGCGACAAACCAAAGTTGTGCAGCAGGCGCTCTGCCGCACCTTCCCAGTCGCGCTGGTCTTCGCGCACCTCGATCAGTTCCCCGGCAAACGGCATGCTGTCCACATCCAG
>JALNWC010000198.1 GCA_023231075.1 Rhodoferax sp. | reverse complement strand
CAGCAGCAGCACGCTGGCGAGGCTGACGTGGCCGATGGCTGGCATCATGCCGCGCCCACCCAGCACCAGGGCAAGTCCGGCACCGGCCAGCAAAATGACGCCGAATCCGGCAGAAACAAGGTGGCCGGTGCTGACTTGCTTGTACAGCTTGTCCTGGCGGTAGAGGATGTCGATCAGCGCCAGAATGCTCAGGTTAAAGACACAACTGCCCAGCACATCACCCACCGCAATGTCGGGTGCTGCCGCCACCGTGACCGCGCTCAAACCCGTGACCAGTTCGGGCAGCGAGGTCACCGTGGCCAGCAGAATCAGGCCGACCCAGTTGCGCGACAGGCCGGTGTGCGCGGCAATGGCATCACCATAGCGGCTCAGGCGCACCCCGGCAAAGCCGATCAGGCCGGCGCACAGCACAAATTGCAGCCAGATCAAGGCGATGGGGTTCATGGTGCGGCAGGCACGGTTTGCGCCCTGTTGCGGCGCCAGGCTTTTTCCAGTTCCACCGCCACCCCGACGGTGGCCGCGGCGCCCAGGCAAATGCCCAGTTCGCCAAGACTCAAGGGCTGGGTCTTGAAGATGGGGTTCAGCGCCGGCACGTAAATGGTGGCCATTTGCAGCACAAAAGTGAGCAGCACGGCGCCGAGCAAGGGTTTGTTGCTGCCCAGGCCGAGTTGCCAGAGTGATTCGCGCTCGGAGCGGATCGCCATCACATGCGCCATTTGCGACAGCGTCAGCACGGTGAACACCATGGTTTGCCAGTGGGCGTGGCCGGTGGACAAGGCCCAGGCCTGCACGCCCAGGCACAGGCCGGCAATCATCAGGCCGAAACCAAGAATATGTAGCCCCATGCCGTTGGCAAACAGGCTCTCGGTGTGGGCACGCGGCGGGCGCTGCATCACACCGCGCTCGGCGGGCTCAGTCGCCAGCGCCAGCCCGGGCAGGCCGTCGGTGACCAGGTTGACCCACAGGATGTGGATGGGCAACAGCGGAATCGGCAGGAAAACGAGCGGTGCCAGAAACAGGGTCCAGATCTCGCCCGAGTTGCCGGTCATGGCGTAGCGCACAAACTTGCGGATGTTGTCGTAAATGCGCCGACCCTCGCGCACCGCCGCCACGATGGTGGCAAAGTTGTCATCGAGCAGCACCATGCTGGCGGCCTCGCGCGCCACGTCGGTGCCGCCCCGGCCCATGGCCACGCCGATGTCGGCGCGCTTGAGGGCCGGGGCGTCGTTCACGCCATCGCCGGTCATGGCCACAATCTCGCCCTGCGCCTGCAAGGCCTCGACAATGCGGATTTTTTGCGCCGGATCGACCCGGGCATAGACCTGCACCTGCGATACACGCAGCAGCAGCGCGGCGTCGTCAAGCGTTGCCAGGTCCCGGCCGGTCAGCACCTCGGCTTGTGTGTTGGTCACGATGCCCAGGCGTTGGGCAATGGCGCGCGCCGTGGCCGGATGGTCGCCGGTGATCATGACCGGCGTGATGCCGGCGCTGATGCAGTCGCGCACGGCGGCAGCGGCTTCGGCGCGCGGCGGGTCGATGAGGGCGATCAGGCCGAGAAATTGCAGCTGTTGCTCGACCATTTCGGGTGCATTCGTGTCTGGCAATTCCAGATGATCCCGCCGCGCCAGTGCCAGCACCCGCAGCCCCTGAGCCGCCAGGCGGTCGGCCTGGTCGATCACCCCTTGGGCGTCCAGCGGCAGGGCGCCCCCCGGTGTCCATTGCGAGTCGCAGCACGGCAGCACCGATTCGGGGGCGCCCTTGGTGTAGCCGGTAAAGCCTTGCACACCGGCATGCAGCGTGGTCATGCGCTTGCGCCCGGAATCAAACGGCAGTTCTTTCAGGCGCGGCCACCGGGCCTCTTGCGCTGCCTTGTCAATACCCACGGTCTGCGCTGCCACGACCAGTGCGGTCTCGGTGGGATCGCCCTGCCAATCGGGTGTGGGGTTGGCGCCGCCGTTGCGGTGCGCGTCGTTGCACAGGGCGGCGGCGCGCAGGGTTTCCAGCAGCACCGGCCCGGGGGGCTGGTCGCCCGGCATCCAGGCCTGGCCTTGCGCCCAGACCAGTTCGGCGTGCATCTTGTTTTGCGTCAGGGTGCCGGTCTTGTCCGAGCAAATGGTGGTGACCGAGCCCAGCGTTTCCACCGAGGGCAGGCGGCGCACCAGCGCGTTGACTGCCACCATGCGCCGCGCGCCCAGCGCCAGCAGCACCGACACCACAGCCGGCAGGGCCTCGGGAATGGCGGCCACGGCCAGGCTGATGGCGGTGAGCGCCATCAGCAGCGCCTGTTCGCCGCGCCAGATGCCGGCGACAAAGATCACCACACAAATGCCGATGACCACCAGCGCCAACCGTTTGCCGAAGGCGGCCAGCCGCCGCTGCAGTGGCGTGGTGCGGTCCTCGGGGTCCAGCAGTTGCGCCACCTTGCCGAGTTCGGTGTTGGCGCCCGTGGCAACCACCAGGCCGCGCGCGCGGCCATGGGTGGCGATGGTACCTTTGAAGGCCATGTTGAGGCGGTCACCCAGGGCACTGTCGGCGCTGTCGGGCAGCGCCGCGGTGTGTTTGGCCACCGTGACCGATTCACCGGTCAGTGCGGATTCGTCCACCTGCAGCTGCGCGCTGTGAATCAGGCGCAGGTCGGCCGGCACCTTGTTGCCAGCCTCCAGCAGCACGATGTCACCCGGCACCAGCTTGCTGGCAGCCACCTCCTGGGTTTGTTGGCTGCGCACCACGGTGGCCCGGGCGGCGGCGAGCTGTTTGAGTGCCGCCATGGCGCGGTCGGCGCGCCAGCTCTGCATGAAGCCGATCATGGCGTTGAGCACCACGATCACCAGAATGGCCAAGGTGTCAATCAGGTCGCCAATCAGGCCCGACACCACGGCGGCAGCCAGCAGCACCAGCACCATGAAGTCGGTGAACTGGGCTGCCAGAATGGCCAGCGGGCCGCGCTGCGCAACACTGGGTAACTCGTTGGGGCCATGGAGCTCCAGGCGCCGTTCCACCTCGGCCGCGTGCAGACCATGCTCGGGATCGACCGCATGCTCGGCGACGAGCTCGTGCACCTCGCGCTGGTGCCAGCCACGCGGGTCAGGACCTTCGCTCAGAGGCTGTTCGTCAGCTTGGTTCATGCGCACCGCATCAAGTCAAGTCTGCCGCAAATGGAATGGCACCAGGGCCTGCAGCGACTGCACCTGACGCTCCAGAAGCGCGATCTGGCGCAGTTTTTCAAGCAGAATTGCCACGGTGAACAGATCCAGATCAAAGTCCATGCGCAATTTTGCCACCGCGCGCAGCGGCACCACCCAATGCGCACTGAAGATGAAATCGGGTGCGGTATCGGGCAGCGGCTGCAGGGCGTTGTAGCCCATCAATTCATCCAGATCAGCCGGGCTCATGCCACAGTAATCGGCGAGCTCGGTCAGCGTGACGACCTCGGGGGTATCAAGACTGAAACTTTCGATCATGGCGTGTGTCATGGTGTGTCTCCTGGGTCTAGGCAGCGCGAGGCTTGAAGCTTGAGACTTGGGCCAATTCCTGGAACAGCTCGCGCTCACGCGTTGACAGCGTGGCGGGCACGTCGATGTGAACAATGGCATAGAGGTCGCTGTGTTCCGGGGCCAGACCCCGGCCGCGCAGGCGCAACTTGCGTCCTGCGCGCGTGCCCGGCGGCACGGTCAGCAAGACGGGTTTCTCCAGCGTCGGAACTTCGACTTCGGCACCCAGTGCGGCCTCCCAGGGGCTCAGGATCAGGTCAAAGTACAGGTCGTGGCGGTCCGGCCGAAACACCGCATGCGGCGCCAGCCTGATCTGCAGATAAATGTCGCCATCCGGCCCGCCGTTGCGGCCCTTGCCGCCTTGGCCGCGCAAGCGCAATTTTTGGTTCTGGCAGGCTCCTGGCGGAATGGTGACCTGCAGCGTGCGCTCACCGGCGCCATCGGCCAGCGTCAAATTGACGGTGGTGCCGTGCCGTGCGTCTTCCAGCGTGATCGTGACCTCGCTCTCATAGTCATGCCCCTTGATCGGCATGGCGCGCTGCGGCCCGGTTCTTTGACCCCGGCCCATGGCTGCCAGCAGATCGGCCAGATCCAGGTCTTCAAATGCCATGCCACCCGGTGCAAAATCCTGCTGCCATTGTGGTGGCGGCCTGAAGTCGGCGCCGGCCGCGGGGTGACCCAGTTCGTCATAGGCGGCGCGCTTGGCGCTATCCTTGAGCGTGGCATAGGCTTCGGCGGCTTCCTTGAAGCGGGCCTCGGCATCAGGTGCCTTGGACACATCCGGGTGGTGCGCGCGCGCCAGCTTGCGGTAGGCCTTTTTGATGTCATCCAGGCTGGCGCTGCGCGGTACGCCCAGAATGGCGTAGTAGTCTTTGTACTTCATGGTATGAAAAGTTTGCGCGCAAGCGCAGCGTGCCGCGTTGCGTTTGCGCAAGAAATGTTAACGCGTCTCGCCAAAAATTTGCCACGCTGACAAGAACATGGCCGCAATCAGCGGGCCCAGTATAAAACCGTTGATGCCAAAAACCGCCATGCCGCCCAGGGTGGAGATCATCACCACATAGTCGGGCAGGCGGGTGTCCTGGCCCACCAGCACCGGGCGCAGCAGGTTGTCCACCAGGCCGATCACCAGCACGCCGTAAGCGCTCAGTGCCAGGCCCTGCCAAAGCGCGCCCGTGACCAGAAAGTAGAGCGCCACGGGCAGCCACACCAGGGCAGCGCCAACGGCTGGCAACAGCGACAAGGTCGCCATCAACCCGGCCCACAGCAAGGCCCCACTGACCCCTAAAAACCAGAAGGCCAGTCCGCCCAGCGCGCCCTGGATCAGCGCCACCAGCAAATTACCCTTGACGGTGGCGCGTACCACCGTGGCAAACTTGTGCCAAAGTTTTTGCCGATGCACCGGGGCCAGCGGAATCAGGCGCCCGATCGCGCGCACCGTGGTGTCGCCATCACGGATCAAAAAGAACGCCAGGTAGAGCGCAACGCCCAGGCTGACCACAAATTCAAAGGTATTCTGGCCAAGAGTGAACACCTGGGTGGCGGCAAACCGGGAGCCTTGTGCCACCGCAGCCGTCAAGTGTCGTTGCAGCGTGGCAAAGTTGACCAGGCCAAAGCGATCCAGGATGGCGCCCATCCAGTCCGGCAGCCGGTTGAAAGCGCGGTGGAAATACAAGGCGGGATCGATGACACCCGATTGCAGGCTTTGGTACAACCAGGCAGCTTCCTGTGCCAGTAGCACCATGATCAGCGTCACCGGCAAAATCACGATCAGCAGCACAATCGTCAAGGTGCATAGCGCTGATACCGTTGGCCTGTGGCCGACCCGCGGCAGCAGCCAGCGGTGAAACGGCGTAAACAACAGCGACAGGATCAGCCCCCACATGATGGCGGCATAAAACGGCAGCAGGATGCTGCCCAGCGCCAGCGACACCACCACCAGCAAAACCAGCAGCGCCCGGTTTTCACGGGGCGTGGACGTGTCATCAGGAGATACAGGGCCAGGACTGGGCATGGGAATCAGGAGCTTGGCTGAGCCGTCAGCGTTTTTTGATCAATCCAAAGAGAAAGCTGGCAATGGCCAAAACCAGAAAGACAAAGAACAGTGTCTTGGCCATACTGACAGCGCCGGCGGCAATGCCGCCAAAGCCAAACAGGGCGGCAATCAGGGCGATGACAAAAAATACAACAGCATAGTGCAGCATGGGAGTTTCCTGGTGGGCAAGCGCTGGGGTTTGGGAGGCCTCAATT
>JALNWC010000197.1 GCA_023231075.1 Rhodoferax sp. | reverse complement strand
TGCCAGCCCGATAATTGTTTCATGAGCCACTTGCCCCCCTCTTCCGTCGCGCCACAAGCCGAGTCGCTGATCACCTACCCGTCACTTTTCCCGATCAAGGTGATGGGCCTGAAGGTGGACGGCCTGGTGCAGGCCATCACCCACATTGCGCTGCAGTTTGACCCGCAATTCGACCTGACGACGATCGAATTACGCGAGAGCCAGGGCGGCAAGTACCTGGGCGTCACCATCACCATCACCGCCACCAGTCGCGAACAGCTCGACGAGGTCTACCGCACACTGTCGGCCCACCCCATGGTCAAGGTGGTGCTGTAGCCATGACGCTGGCGGTAAAGTTTTTGGGCCGCGTGGACTATGAGCCCACCTACGCCGCCATGCAGGCCTTTACCGCCGCGCGCACCGGGAGCACGCCCGATGCATTGTGGGTGTGCGAGCACGCGCCGGTGTACACCCAGGGTCTGGCGGGCAAAAAAGAGCACATCTTCAACCCTGGCGACATTCCCGTGGTGGCCACCAACCGCGGCGGTCAGGTGACTTACCACGGGCCCGGGCAGGTGGTGGCCTACCCGCTGCTGGACCTGAAACGCGCGGGCTATTTCGTCAAGGAATATGTTTACCGCATCGAGGAAGCGGTGATCCGCACCCTGCTGCACTTCGGCGTGACCGGGCACCGCGTCGCCGGCGCGCCGGGCATTTACGTGCGCCTGGACGACCCGGCCGGCCATGCGCTGCTGCCGCAGCGGCCGATGAAGGCGGAGCCGGTAAAAATGGGGTCGGATCCGGCCGCGCAGCGGAACGGCTCTGACCCCATTGTTACCGGCGGCCCCCATTTTTCCGGTCTCGGCAAGATCGCCGCTTTGGGCATCAAGGTCAGCCGCAATTGCAGCTACCACGGGGTGGCGCTCAACGTCGCCATGGACCTTGAACCCTACTCGCGTATCAACCCCTGCGGCTACGCCGGGCTGCAAACGGTGGATCTTTCTACAATCGGCACTTTGGCGAGCTGGCAGCAAGTGGCTGAGGTTTTCAGCCAGAAACTTGCCGTTTCCCTCGAACCCTGAAGCCACAGATGGCCGCGTTTCTGCCTGTCCTGATCCGGTCGAAGGGCTCGCAGTGTCCGCCTTTAAAGCAGCATATGAATATCTTCAAAGAAACCAACACCGTCCGCGAAGCCCAAAGCGCTGAGCACTACGACGCCACGGCCAAGCAAAAATCGGCGGCCAAACTGTCGCGCATCCCGGTCAAGGTGGTGCAGGGCGAGATTTTGCGCAAACCCGAGTGGATTCGCGTCAAGGCGGGCTCGCCCAGCACGCGTTTTTATGAAATCAAGGACGTGCTGCGCAGCAACAAGCTGGTCACCGTGTGCGAGGAAGCCAGTTGCCCCAACATTGGCGAATGTTTCGGCAAGGGCACGGCCACCTTCATGATCATGGGCGACAAATGCACCCGGCGTTGCCCGTTTTGTGACGTCGGCCACGGTCGCCCCGACCCGCTGGATGGCAATGAGCCGGTGAATCTGGCCAACACCATCGCCCAGCTCAAGCTCAAGTACGTGGTGATCACCAGCGTCGACCGCGACGACCTGCGCGACGGCGGTGCCGGGCATTTTGTGGCCTGCATCCAGCATATCCGCGACCAATCGCCGCAAACCCAAATCGAGGTGCTGGTGCCCGACTTCCGGGGCCGTGACGACCGCGCGCTCGATATCCTCAAGGCCGCGCCGCCGGACGTGATGAACCACAACCTGGAAACCATTCCGCGCCTGTACAGGGAAGCCCGCCCCGGCTCGGATTACCAGTTCAGCCTGAACCTGCTGAAAAAATTCAAGGCGCTGTTCCCCGATGTGCCGACCAAGAGCGGCCTGATGGTCGGTCTGGGCGAAACCGACGAGGAGATTCTGGACGTGATGCGCGACATGCGCGCCCACGGCATCACCATGCTCACCATCGGCCAGTACCTGGCGCCCTCGACCTCGCACCTGACGGTGAAGCGCTACGTGCACCCCGACGTGTTCAAGATGTTCGAGGCCAGGGCCTACGAGATGGGCTTCAAGCACGCCGCCGTGGGCGCCATGGTGCGCAGCAGTTACCACGCGGACGTTCAGGCGGGCCACGCCATGGGGCACACGACGGCCTGATGCAAAACCACTGGCACGCCTCCCATCTCTGGCTGGACCTGGCCTCACTGGTGCAGCGCTGCGACACCGCCACCTACACGCGTGGCCTGGAGTTGTACCGCAACCAGCGCGTGCTCGGCCTGTCGATCGAACCGCTGAAAGACGTCTGGCTGCTGCTGGGCGACGTGCAGGGCAGCGCGCGCCAGCCCTATGAGGTCTCGATCGAGGTCAAGCGCAGTCCCGAAGGCCGCGTGCTTGAATGGGACAGCGACTGCACCTGCCCGGTCGGCTACCAATGCAAACACGGCGTGGCACTGATGATCAAGGCGGCCTACAAGGGCCAGCAAATTTTGGGCGCCAGCGCATCCACGCCCGGCTTCAAGCCACTCACCGAGCAGGAGCTGGCGGCGCAACGCCAGGCCGATCTGGCGCGACGCCAGGCCGCCGCCCAGCTCGATGCCGAAAACCAGGTGATCCGCTGGCTCGGCGAACTCGAACGCGGTGGCGCCAAGGCGCCGCTGGCAGAGCAACGCAACAAGCCCGACCCGCGCCACGAGGTGTTTCTGTACCTGCTCAATGTCATGGCACCGCAAGGCCCGCACCCGCTGCTGACGCTCGAAGCGGTGGTGTCCTACCCCAAGGTCAACGGCGACTGGGCCAAGGCCAAGCCCATCAAGACCGTGCCCGGCAGTGGCCAGCCGGTCTACGACCTGGCCACCGAGGCAGACCACGACGTACTGCAGCTGATGCGCACCATGCCCAACGCGGACAGCGGCTATTTTTACAGCTACAGCGCCAAGTCACGCGTGACGGTGGAGGGCAAATACGGCGTGCAGGCGATCGAACTGGCCGCGAACACCGGGCGTCTTTTCATCGGTGACAAGAACGGGCAGCCGGCGACGCCCGCGCAATGGGGCCCGCCGCTGGACGTGATCTGGCATTGGCACGAGGTCACCCCAACACAGTCGGATGACAGCGCCTGGGTGTTGCGCGCCCGGCTCGACCAATCGCTGGCCCACCTGTGCCTGAACAACCCGCCGCTTTACCTGGACAGCCAGCACGGCCTGTGCGGCCTGGCCCGTGTCAAGGACATGAGCCTGGGCCAGGTGGCGGTGCTGCTGCGCAGCCCGCCGCTCAAGGCGGCCGCCCTTAAAAAACACCAGGCCGAGCTGGCGGAACGACTGGGGCCGGTGCCCCTGCCGCCGGTGGTCGAGCCGCTGCAAACGCTGGCCGGCATCCTGCCAAAAGCCTGCCTGCATCTGGCCCCGGTGGCCCCTGCGGACGTGCCGACAGCAGGCCTGATGCAAGCCAGCCTGCGCTTTGACTACGCCGGCCACCGCGGCTGGTGGGTGGGCCAGGGCACCACCGTGCTGCTTGACGACGAAAAAGGTCGCCGGCTGTTGCACCGCGAGCCGCAAGCCGAGCTTGAGGCCATCACCAGCCTGATGCAGTTCGGCCTCACGGCCACCGGCCAGGGCGTGTTTGGCATCCCCGGTCGGGCGTCCCAGCAAGTCTGGCTGCAATGGGCCGACACCCACTACGCCGCGCTGCGTCAGGCCGGCTTTGAGCTGACACTGGACGAAGCGCTGAGCGGCTGGATCCAGCACGGCGAGGCGCTGGACGTGCGCCTGCAACCCGAGGGCGACGACGAAGCCACCTCGCCCTGGTTTGACTTGTCGCTGGGGATGGAGATCAACGGTACGCGCCACAACATCCTGCCGCTGTTGCCCGAACTCATCAAAATGGCCGCCAGCAGCCCGCGCGATGCGCTCACCGGCCTGCCCGACATCGCCCCCTTTGTTTACCTGCCCGCACCCGCAGGCGGCTTCATCCGCCTGCCCACCGACAACCTCAAGCCCTGGCTGGGCGCGCTGCTGGAATTGGTGGGCGACCGCGACCATGATTTTGCCGGCGACAGCCTCAAACTGTCGCGCCTGGACGCCATGCGCACCACCGCCTCGCTGGGCGAAGGCGCGGTCTGGCACGGCGCGCAACAGCTGCGCGAACTGGTGCAGCGCCTGCAGGGTCGCGCCGAATTGCCCGAAGTGCCCATTCCACAGCATGTCAACGCCTCCCTGCGCCGCTACCAGCAGCAGGGTGTCAACTGGCTGCAGTTCTTGCGTGAAGCCGGACTGAACGGCATTCTGGCCGACGACATGGGTCTGGGCAAAACGCTGCAAACACTGGTGCACATCCAGATCGAAAAAGACGCCGGTCGCCTCACCCACCCGGCGCTGATCATTGCGCCCGTGAGCCTGATGGGCAACTGGCAGCGCGAAGCCGAGCGCTTTTGCCCCGGCCTGCGCAGCCTGGTCTTGCACGGCAAGGACCGCCACGAGGTGGCCGGCAACATGATGGACCACGACCTCGTGATTGCGCCGTATTCGCTGCTGCACCGCGACCGGGAGCGCTGGCTTGAGGCGCAGTGGCATCTGGTGGTGCTCGATGAAGCGCAAAACATCAAGAACGCCAACACCCATGCCGCGCAGGTCGCCAGCGAGCTGAAATGCAGGCACCGCCTGTGCCTGTCGGGCACGCCGATGGAGAACCATCTGGGCGAAATCTGGAGCCTGTTCCACTTCCTGATGCCCGGCTTTCTGGGCAGTCAAAAGCGTTTTGCCGAGCTGTTTCGCGGCCCCATCGAAAAACAGGGCGACCCCGAGGCGCTGCAGCAGCTGCGCGCCCGCGTCACGCCCTTCATGCTGCGCCGCACCAAGGCGCTGGTGGCGCATGAGCTGCCGCCCAAGGTGGAGACCGTGATGCGCGTCGAGCTGTCGGGCAAACAGGCCGACCTGTACGAAACCATCCGCCTGGGGATGGAAAAAACCGTGCGCGAAGCGCTCGACGCCAAGGGTCTGGCCAAATCGCAAATCACCATCCTGGATGCGCTCTTGAAGCTGCGCCAGGTCTGCTGCGACCCGCATTTGCTCAAACTGGAAGCCGCCAAAAAGGTCAAGACCTCGGCCAAACTGGAACAGTTGATGGCGATGTTGCCCGAGATGCTGGCCGAGGGGCGGCGCATCTTGTTGTTTTCGCAATTCACCAGCATGCTGACGCTGATCGAAGCCGAGCTCAAGCAACGCAACATTCCCTGGGTCAAACTCACCGGCCAGAGCCAGCAGCGCGACGCGCTGATCGACCAGTTCACCAGCGGCCAGGTGCCGCTGTTCCTGATCAGCCTGAAAGCCGGCGGCGTGGGCCTGAACCTGCCGCAAGCCGACACCGTGATCCATTTTGATCCCTGGTGGAACCCGGCGGTGGAAGCCCAGGCCACCGGCCGCGCTCACCGCATCGGCCAGAACAACAGCGTGTGGGTGGTGAAACTGGTGGCGCAAGGCACCATCGAGGAACGCATCCTGGCGCTGCAGGACCGCAAAGCGGCCCTGGCCGAGAGCATGTACAGCGGCGCGGTCGGGCGCAAGCAGCCGCTGTTTTCCGAGAGCGACCTGGCCGAACTGCTCAAGCCGCTGTCGGCCTGATTTCAGTCAGAGATCATCGCGCAGACCAGCGCATGTACAAAAAATATATGCGGATCGATATTTTCACAACTTGTTGATTTCAAAAGATTTTCCGGATTTTCAGGGGCAGCCGTCGACCCATGTGTATGAAACCAATGTACTTTGCCGCTTTT
>JALNWC010000196.1 GCA_023231075.1 Rhodoferax sp. | reverse complement strand
GAGGTCCGCCTGCGTTTGGGTACCAAACACGGCGCCTAGGTCACCAATGTTCCGGGTGACGTGCTCAATCGCTTTGGCAGAGTCGTGACAGGCGGTACACGTTGCCACCTTGGGCGAGATGACCAGCCACTTCATCGGGTCTGTCACGCCCGAGGGCTTGGAGACGACGGCGCCGACGGTGCCGCGGTCCACCTTGTACGAGTTGTTGACGTGACAGGCGTTGCAGTTCAGCCCGACGCCGGGGTAGGCCACCTCGGCGGCGTAGTTCTCGGCGGGGGCGATCGCCGCGCCCGTGTAGCCGACGCTGCTTGCGGCTGCCGTCACGATGTCGGCGATGGTCTGGAAGGTGTTACCTGCCGGGATCACCGTACCGGCCGTGACCACCGTGGTCGAAACGCCGCCGATCGTGACCTTCTGGTCGGCCAGGAAGCTGCCGTCGGCGGTGAGGACGCCTTCCTTGCTGAACGCGCCTTGCGCGCGGTTGCCCCACGTGAACGGATAGGTGCGCCTGGAGTTGCCGTGAATGCCGTGGATCATCCGCTTGAACTGGTAGGACTCATTGAGCGCCAGGCCGTTCGTCATGACGGTGGACGACACGCGGTTCGGGTCGTGGCAGACCACGCAAGCTTCAACCGTGTTGCGGGCACCACCATGGAAGGCATTAGCCAGCGTGTTTGCACCAGAAGTCGTCCCCAGCGCGCCGTGGCAAACGTTGCATTTTTCGTTGGAGACAATTTCACGGCGCGGTTGCAGTGTGCCACTGAGCGCAACATCCCTGAAGGTGTGCTGCACGACCACGTTGACAAGCTCGGCCGGGACTGCCACCGGGCGCGGGTCCACGGCGGACTTCACCTCGAGCTTCGGCTCCTTGATCTGGCCGATGCCGACCACGCGGGCGGTGCCGGCTGCAAACGAGGTGGCGCTGTCGGCCGGCACGGTGATCGTCACCGTGTAGTGGTTGCTGCCGTCGTTGGTGCCCTTGTAGGCAAAGGCGCTGGCGCCGCTGCCGCCGTTGTTGAACGCGGTGAACTCGGTCACGCCGGTTTGTCCAACCATGTTCTGGTAGGCCAGGTAAAGGCGCAGGTTGCCGAACTTGGTGTTGCTACTGCAGGCGAGCGTCGCGCCGGCGCCGGTGCAATCGGAGCTCACCAGGTTGTACGCGGCGTTGTTGCTCGTCGGATCCGACAGGAAGTACTTGACCGTGACAGCGCGAGTGGCGGCGTCGTACGACACGTTTTCGATGTTCATCTTGTACTTGGCGGCATTTTCTTCGTTCTGGTTCCAGTGCACACGCTCTGGCGAAATGTTGGTACCAGGAGCGTGGCACCCCGCGCAAAAACCATCCTTCAAATCTTTTGCCTGCGCGTTGGTATTGTTGAGGAACGAAACAGCAATGGGCTTGTGACTGACTTCCCATGTTGACCCAACGCCGCTGGCATGGCAGGTAAGACAGGCACCCTTGCTGGCTTTGGTTTTCCAGTTGTCACCCTGCGGGGTTTTGGGGTTGGCGGCCGAATGGCAAACCGTGCAGTTGCGCAGGTCTTGCGGGAAACCGACTTCAGCGTAGCTGTGCTTGCTGTTGTTGTAGCCCCAGATGGTGTAGTCTTCGCCGCCTTCAGCGATCTTGCTATGGAGCAGCTTGCCGGCATGGATCTTGTGAACCATGGTGGACAGGGTGAGCACGTTGCCACTGTTGGCGTCGGTCGTGCCGGGGTTGTGGCACATCACACAGTATTGGGTGTCCACGCGGCCACCACCGTGCAAAGCCAGTTTTTCATGGCAACTGTTGCAGGAAGACACATCGGTCATCTTGCGGGTTTTAGCCGGGTCGGTCACCAGCACCGATTTGCCATTGGCGTCGATGGTGAAGTCAATGTAGGGGTTGACGCGTACCGTTTCACCCGCTGCATTTTTGTAACTCAACTGAATGGCGACGCGGTGGGTACGGCTGGGTTCGAAAACAACACCGTTGGTCTGAGCCGGGTCTTTGACGTCTGTTTTGAATGTGTAGGTGTAATAACCGTCAGGGTTGTACGCCAGTTGGCTGGCCTGCTTGGCATCGGTGGTGGCCTGCATGGCCGTGGCGAGTACGGGTGTGCCGCCGGGCCCTACACCGGCTGTCGCCGTCTCCTTGCGATAGATGTAGTTGACCCATTGGTCCGGCTCGCCATTGATGCCTGGCACCAGTTTGGCAATGGCAAAACTCATATCGGCAATGGTCAGGCCGGTCTTGACGGCGCCATCCGAAAACACCGTGAAGTTGACCACCGGTGGGTTGTTCACCGTGACGACGGGAACCCCGGCATTTTGCAGCACCGTGAAAGACGCTGAGGTATTGAAGGCCGTGTCGTTGGCGGCGATGGCACTGGCGGTCGCGATGACCTGATTTGCGGGAAGCGCCGGGGCTGCCGTGCCCCCACCGCCGTCACCACCGCAACCTGCCATGGCCGCCAGCATCACACAAGCCGCACTCCACCGAATCAATGATCTTTTCATACTTGCCACCGTGTTTTGTTAACCGACACGCATTTGCGGGCCGCCATTTAACCGTCAGAAAGTTTGCAGACAAGTTCTTTACCTTGGCTTCACACTTTTTCACGAAGCCGCATCATATAGCCACAAAACTTGAATGAAAAAAACTTTACGGTGTTTGGAGAAAAAAATTGATTTGAATCAAACCGTCATGCGTGCATCTGCGCGGCGTAAGCCATGCCGCAGTGCCACAGCCTGGCCGTGTCGCCCAAGGTAGTTGGCGAAATGCAATGGGCTGGATGAAGGACACCACTGTGATGAGATGATGTTGTTTTCCAGCTTGCAAGAAAAACTGGAAGCGACAAAAAAACACGTGGGCCACTACGGCTACAGTGAACCCCCGTGTGAAATTTCACCCACCAACACGTCCGCCAGGCGCCGAGCGGCCCCCTGGTGTGCTTGTGCAAAGCGCTTGGCGGCCTGACGCAAGGCATCCAAGTGAGGGCGGTCAAAACACAGCGCACCTGCCACGGCAACGGCCTGGGCCAGGTCCACCACCCGCAGCGCTGCGCCGGCCGCCTGCGCCTGTTCGGCCGCATCCAGAAAGTTAAAGGTGTGCGGGCCCATCACCACCGGGCAACCGCAGGCGGCGGCTTCAATCAGGTTTTGGCCGCCCAGCGGCTCAAAGCTGCCGCCCAGCAGGGCGACGTCGGCCAGGCCGTAATACAGTGCCATTTCGCCCAGCGAATCGCCGAGCCAGATCACCGGTTTTTCATCGGCCAGAGTAGCCGGGCCGCCCTGCCCCCAGCTGCTGCGCCGTTGCACGGCAAAACCATGCGATTCGATCAAGGCGGCCACGTCACCGAAGCGCTGCGGATGGCGCGGCACGATGAGCCATTGCACGGCTTGCGGATCGGGAATTACGATGGCTGACGGGATTGAGGGCAATCGCGGCGAGGGCGCCGCTCCCACAGGGGTCGCATTCCATGCAGGGGTCTCGCTTCCTGTAGTTGTGTTGCTCCCTGTTGTGGCCTCTTCCTCTGTAGGAGGCCCGCCCTCGGGCCGATGGCTTCTGGCCTGGCGCAATATCTGCAGCAGCGCCAGCTCTTCGCCCTCGCGCGAGCTGGCGAACATCAGCACGGGCCTGGGTACTTGCGCACGCCACTGCCGCCCCAGCGCCAATTGGTCTGCGTTGGGCGCGGCATCAAACTTGAGGTTGCCCAACACGCCCTGCACCCTGGCGCCCAACAAGCGCAGACGCTGCGCATCTTGCGGGGTTTGCGCCCAGACGGCACGCAAAGCGGCAAACGCTGGCCGCGCCAGCCAGGCCAGGCGCTGTGCTTGCCGCAACGACTTGTCGCTAAGCCGCGCGTTGACCAATACCAGCGGCACGCCCAGGCGCTGGCAGCCATGCGCCAGATTCGGCCAGACTTCGGTTTCCATCAAAATGCCCAGATCGGGCTTGAAGTGGCTCAGAAAGCGCCGCACCGCGCCCGGCGTGTCCCACGGCTGCCAGGTTTGCAGGTCGCCGCTCTGCAGCAGTTTCAGACCTTCGGCACGGCCGGTCGCCGTGCCATGGGTGAGCAGCAGGCGCATGTGCGGCAACTGCTGGCGCAGCGCGGCAACCAGCACGGCGGCGGCACGGGTCTCACCCAAAGACACGGCGTGCAGCCAGACCGTGGGGCCGTCATGCTCTGGCACCCGCTGCGCATAGCGGCCGAAGCGTTCTTCAACGCATTGGCCGTAGCCCGGTTCCATCACGCTGCGGCGCAACAGTTTGCGCCTGAGCAACGGTTGAGCCAGCCACATCAGCCAGGAGTAAAGCCGGCGGATCATGCGTCAGCCGCGCGGCGGCACGCCCAGCCAGGCCTGCCAGACCGCATCGACCGAGGGCGTGGGCCGGGCAAACACGCTGCACTGGCGGATTGACTCTGCCAGCGGGCCGGTGCGCCAGGCGGTGTCGAAGTTGTAAATCTGCACATGGGGCAGGTCCAGCGCCACCGCGATGTGGCTCAGGCCGCTGTCCACGCCGATCACGCCGTGGCACGTGGCCAGCGCATCGGTAAGCGCGTCCAGCGACAGCATCGGCCACACCTGCGCGCGCGCCAGACCCTGGGCAATGTCGTGTGCGGTTTGCCGCTCGGCCGGACTGCCGTGCGGCAAAACCACGCCAAACCCGGCATCGTTGAGCCGCTGCGCCAATTCTCGCCAGTGCGCCAGCGGCCACTGCTTGTCGGCGCGCGAGGTGCCGTGCACCAGCGCCACCCAGCCGCGCAGGGCGTCGCGGCGCCCGGTCTCCAGCCCCGGTTCAGGTGCAAGGCCATGGCCGGCGCGCTTTGGATTCCATGGCTGCGCCAGCAGTCCGAATGACAGTTCGTGCGGCACGCGGTAGTGCAGCGCCTGCGCGCACAGTTCGCGCGATCGCGTCACGGCATGGCTGCGCGCTGGCAGCGTGATGGCCTGATGCGCCACCCAGCGCGCAGGGGCCTCGAAGCTGGAACCTTCGGTTTGATTGGCCAGGCCGTAACGCTGGCCGCCGGGACTTAAACGGGCCAGCCAGGCCACCAGCGCCGACTTGGTCAGGCCCTGCAAATCAATCACCGCGTCGTAGGCGTCCCGCTGCAGTTCAGCCTTGAACGCACCCCAGGCGCGGCGTGTTTCATGACTGAATGGCGCTTTGCGCCAGCGCCGCAGGTCGCCGGCGATGACACGGCGGACGCCGCGGCAGCGCTGCGCCAGCGGCGCAAAGCCACGCTCCACCACCCAGTCGATGTGCGCGTCGGGCAGGGCGCGCAATATATCCTGCACCGCCGGCATGGCGTGCACCACGTCGCCAAGCGATGACAGCTTGACGATCAGAATCTTCAATGCGCGGCCTCGTCGGTGACGGCGCCGGGCAGCACCTGGTGCAACAGCGCCATCATGTCGGTCTGGATGCGCGCCAGCGCCTCAGGGGTGTGACCCTCAAAACGCAGCACCAGCACCGGCGTGGTGTTGGAGGCGCGAATCAAACCAAAACCATCGGGCCAATCGACCCGCAGGCCGTCGATGGTATTGCGCGTGGCCGGCGCGTCAAAGTCGGCGCGCGACACCAGTTGTGCCACCACGGTTTGTGCCTGACCTTCGGCGCATTTCACATTGAGCTCGGGGGTTGAAAAACTGCTGGGCAAGGCGTTGAGCACCGCATTGGCGTCAGGCGACTGGCTCAAAATTTCAAGCAGTCGGCAGCCGGCGTAGGTACCGTCGTCAAAGCCGTACCAGCGTTCCTTGAAGAAGAT
>JALNWC010000195.1 GCA_023231075.1 Rhodoferax sp. | reverse complement strand
TTTCAAAAATGCCCTCTGCTGCAGTGCCTGACGAATTGCTGGCGCGCATCCGGCGCTTTCACGACCACCCCTTTCCGGGGGTGCAGGAGCAGTTCCAGACCCTGATTGCAGCAGGTCAGCACCCGAGCACTCTTTTCATTGGCTGCGCGGTGGTGCTGCAACTGGAGCGGCTCATGGGCTACCCCATGGTGGGCATTTGTCAGAGCCCCTGTTCAACGAAATCGATTCGGCTTACAACACCCATTTCATACCATGACCATTACCAATTTTGACGATTTGTTGCAAGCAGCACGCCAACAAGTGCAACCGCAGCGCCTGCTGATGGTTTTCACCTGCGCCGAACTGCCCGACGACTGCACGCCGCAACAACGCGAGGAATTTGAAACCGGCGGTGGCGGCGCCCTGGTGCCCGCCCTGTGCGCCGACAAGGCACCCGATGAGATCGAAAATTTTGCCGCACTCAAGCTGGAGTCCGGCCAGTTTCAAAGCCCGTGGCATGTGGTGTTTGTGGCTGCCCTGTCCGGCGCCAACAACACCGCGCCCGGCAGCAGCGACATCGAACAAACGCTGGACCGCATGGTCGAATCCATCAAACTAGGCGCCCTCGACAACATGATCGCCTTTGACACCTCGGGCAGCGCCATCATGCTGGAATAGCCGTGCGCCAGGACACACCATTTATTTGTCGTGTCGTCTGCTGGTCAGGAAAAGTGATCCCGCAAAACGGCATGCAGCGCCTGATCGGCTACTTGCTGCAAGACGTCGAAATGGACGCGGCCTGCGGCCCAAACACCTTGACCGTGTCGCTGCCCGCCAGCAAGGCCGCCATCGCCTCGCGCCTGTCGCTCACCCCCGAGTATTTCTCGCGCGTGCTGCATGAACTCGAAGCCCAGCAGCTCATCACCATCGACCGCCAGGGCTTTCCCTTCGATGTCCTGATGGATATCCAGGCCTTGCGCGAATTCATGCTCGGCGACGTCAACCAGTTCGTCGCCGACGACAGCACCAAATGGGTGTCCTGACGCAGTTTCATCATCACGCACGAGGGCACACTGGCCTGTTTCTTGCGTCTTTTTGACGCATGAATCCCGCCCTTCGCATCGTTGTTGTCGCACCCGATCTGGACATCGCTGATCCGGAAGACGAGCAAGCCGTCCGCCAGGCCGATCGCTCGCGCAGCCTGCGCATCGGGCTGCTGGAAAACGGCTTCAACCTGATCGCCAGTCTGCCCGCCGATGTATTTCTCACCGAGCGTCTTGCACAGTTGCAACCCGACCTGATCATTGTGGTTCCTGTGTGCCACAGTTGCAGCGCATGATTGCCACGCTGGCCTGAGTTTTTCGGCACCAAGGACAGCATCGCGGCGAGGGCGCCGCTCCCACATGAACGCCCCGCTTTTGTGGGAGGCCCGCCCTCGGGCCGATGGCTGTCCGGTTCAAAAAGTGCAATATTCTTGATCATTCAGACTGGCCGTATTGACATGACTTCCAGCCTGCAAATACACTACATTTAGACAAGAAAATAGGCAAGAACACTAGCTATAGCGTTTATTTATTTTTATTTAGACCGCCATTTTTGTTCTGGATCAACGAAACTCCAGCTTCAGCCCCATACTATGGCAACTCGTTTTTCAGGAATAACCGCATGTCACAGCACACCACTGCCCCCAATTTGACTGCCTTGCAGACCCAGCCCATCAGCATCGAAGTGCTGATCGAGAAATACAGCAAAGGCGTTGAAAAAAGCATTGCCGACGTGAACCAGCGCGTGGCGCGCGCCCTCGCCAAGGTCGAAGCCCCCGAACAGCAAGCCCATTGGGAGGCCCGCTTTCTTGACACGCTGGAAGCCGGATTTTTACCCGCCGGGCGTATCCAGTCGGCCGCCGGCACCGACCTGGCGGCCACCCTGATCAACTGTTTTGTGCAGCCCGTGGGCGACTCGATTGCCCACGTCGAAGACGGTCATCCCGGCATTTACACGGCGCTGACCGAAGCCGCCGAAACCATGCGCCGTGGTGGCGGTGTCGGTTACGACTTCTCCCGCATCCGCCCGCGTGGCGCCTGGGTTGGCAGCACGCAAAGCAGTGCCTCCGGGCCGGTCAGCTACATGCGCGTGTTCGACCGCTCGTGCGAAACGGTCGAGTCTGCGGGCGCCCGCCGCGGCGCCCAAATGGGCGTGCTGCGCTGCGACCACCCCGACATCGAGGAATTCATCCACGCCAAAGACCAGGGCGACCTGAAAAACTTCAACATTTCGGTGGGTGTGTCCGACGAATTCATGAACGCCGTGCAAGCCGATGGCGACTTCTGCCTGGTGCACAAGGCCGAACCTGGCGCGGCCCAAAAAGACGCTGGCGCCTACCATGACCAGGACAAGGGCGTGTGGGTCTACCGCAAGCTCAAGGCCCGCACCCTGTGGGACCAGATCATGCGCTCCACCTACGACCACGCCGAGCCCGGCGTGCTGTTTCTGGACCAGATGAACCGCGACAACAACCTGTCGTATTGCGAAACCATTGCCAGCACCAACCCTTGTGTCACCGCAGACACCTGGGTCACCACCACGCAAGGTGCCCGACAGGTGCACGACCTCATTGGCCAGCGTTTTACTGCCGTGGTGGACGGCCAAGCCTACCCCACAGAGTCAGAAGGCTTTTTTGCCACCGGCCGCAAGCGCGTGTTGCAACTCATTACCCGAGAAGGTCACAGCCTCAAGCTGACCGCCAACCATCTGGTGCGCAAAGTCTGCAAAAAAACCCGATACGTGCTTGAATCCGAATGGGTTGAAGCTGGCTTGTTGCAAGCCGGTGACGAGCTGGTGCTGCACAACCACCAGCCCTTGCAAGGCTGGGACGGCGCTGGCACTGCACAGGAAGGCTATTTGATGGGTTTGCTCATTGGCGACGGCACGCTCAAAGACGACAAGGCGGTGCTGTCGGTCTGGGCACCCGAGCTCAGGATGGTGTCGGGTGGCGCACCGGTGACGGCTGCCAGCCACAGCGCCGAAGGCATCATGGCGGCGGCGGAAGCGGCTATTCGCACCCTGCCCCATCGTGCCGATTTTTGCGGTTGGCAGCGTCCCATCTCGGCACGGGGCGAGGCCCGCATGGCGTCGGGTGCGCTCAAGCACCTGGCCCAGCGCTTGGGCATGACGCCACAACACAAAACCATCACGCCCGACATGGAACGTGCATCGTCTGACTTCTACCAGGGTCTGCTGCGCGGTTTGTTTGATGCCGACGGCTCGGTCCAGGGCCAGCAGGCCAAGGGCGTGAGTGTGCGCCTGACGCAGTCCGATGCCTCCCTGCTGAGCAGTGTTCAAAGAATGCTGCTGAGGCTGGGCGTGGCTTCCAGCGTTTACCAAAATCGCCACCCGGCTGGCCCAAGAAATATGCCCAACGGTAAAGGCAGCAGCGCCAGCTATGACTGCCGGGCCACACATGAACTGATCATCAGCGGTGACAACCTGAATCGCTTTGCAGACCGCATTGGCTTCAACGACTCGGCCAAAGCCCAACGCCTGGAAACCCTGCGGCAAACTTACCGCCGTGAACTCAACCGCGAACGCTTCACCGCGACCGTGACCAGCCTCACCGACCTCGGCGAAGAAGAGGTGTATGACGTCACGGTACAAGACGTGCATGCCTTCGATGCCAATGGACTCTATGTGCACAACTGCGCCGAGCAGCCACTGCCCCCTTACGGCTGCTGCTGCCTCGGTTCGATCGACCTGACGCGCTTTATCAGGGATCCGTTCTCTGAGCGTGCCAGTTTTGACCGCAAAGCCTTCGCCGAAGTCGCCAAGGTAGCGGTGCGCATGCTCGACAACGTGCTGGATGCCACCGTCTGGCCGCTGCCGCAACAGCAACAGGAAGCCGCTTCCAAACGCCGTATCGGCCTGGGCTATACCGGCCTGGGCGATGCGCTGGTGATGCTCAACTTGCGCTACGACACGGCGGCCGCACGCGACATGGCACGCCATATTTCAGAGCTGATGCGTGACACCGCCTACCAGGCGTCCAGCGAGCTGGCACAAGAGCGCGGCGCCTTCCCGCTGTTCAATGCCGACCTGTACCTGAGCGGCCAGACCTTTGCGTCGCGCTTGCCCGCCGACCTGAAAAAACGCATCCACAAGCACGGTCTGCGCAATTCCCACCTGCTCTCGATTGCGCCCACCGGCACCATCAGCCTGGCCTTTGCCGACAACGCCAGCAACGGCATTGAGCCCGCCTTCAGCTGGACTTACAACCGCAAAAAACGCATGCCCGATGGCAGCTTCAAGGAATACGCCGTCGAAGACCACGCCTGGCGCCTGTACCGCCACCTGTTCGGCACCGATGCGCCCCTGACCGACGCCTTTGTCACGGCGCTGGAAATGAGCGCCCAGGCCCACGAAGAAATGGTGGCGGCGGTGGCCCCCTTCATTGACACGGCGATTTCCAAAACCGTCAATGTGCCGGCCGACTATCCCTACGAAGACTTTCAGGGGCTGTACACCCAGGCCTGGCAGTCCGGCCTCAAGGGCCTGGCCACCTACCGGCCCAATTCGGTGCTGGGCTCGGTGCTGAGCGTCAGCGCACCAGCCACCCCCACCGGTGCCAAACCGCTGCAAATCGACGGCGCCAATCAGCGCCTGTTGCTGGACCGCCTGCCGGCGCCCGTGCTCTCAAGCCTGCGCTGGCCCGGTCGCCCGGACCTGCCGGGCGGCAATCCGGCCTGGACCTTCATGGTGCACCACCCGTTTGGCGACTTTGCGCTGTTCATTGGCGAGCTTTCCCTGCAGGAAGGCGGCGCACCGCAGCCCTTCGAGGTCTGGGTCAATGGCGCCGAGCAGCCGCGCGGCCTGGGCGCCTTGGCCAAGACCCTGTCCATGGATTTGCGCGCCAACGACCCCGCCTGGTTGCAGCTCAAGCTCGATGCCCTGGCCACGGTCAGCGAAGAGCATGCGTTCGAGATGCCTTTTCCGCCCTATGGTGAAAAGCGTTTGTTCCCCGGCGTGGTGGCTGCCACCGCAGCCGTGATCCGCTGGCGCTGTGAGCAAATTGCGGCCCAATCGGCACCCAAGTCAGCCAGACAAGCGCCGCTGTCCACCCCGGTGATCGACGCCATGTTCAGCCGCGGTGAGCCCATCACCGGCCCGTCCGGCACGCTGGCCTGGGCCGTGGACGTGAACAACCCGGCCACCAGCGAAGACTTCACCGTGACCCTCAAAGAGGTCAACCTGGCGGGTCCCGACGGCAACATGGTGACACGGCCCTGCGCCGTCGGCTTCAGCGGCAACTACCCCCGGGCCATGGACGGCCTGGCGCGCCTGCTGTCGCTCGACATGCGCGTGATCGACCCGGCCTGGATTGGCATGAAGCTGCGCAAACTGCTCAATTACGCCGAGCCGCTGGGCCACTTCATGGCTTTTGTACCGGGCCTGCCCAACGGTGAAAAGCGCCAGCAGACCTGGCCGTCCACGGTGGCCTACATTGCGCGCCTCATCATCCACCGCTACGCGATGCTGGGCATTTTGAATGAAGAGGGTTATCCACTGCGCGACATGGGCGTGCTCGACACCCCTGAAGCGCGTGAGGCCAGCAAAACCATGGCAGGTAAAGCCTGCCCCGAGTGCGGCAACCCCACCGTGATCCACAAGGACGGCTGCGACTTCTGCACCGCCTGTGGTTATGTGGGGCAGTGCGGGTAAAGTTCCGCACGCCCGAAACCGAGGCTGAAAGCAGGGCGTCTACGGCCGCGGCGCTTTTTGCTCAGTCACACAGCGCATTCGC
>JALNWC010000194.1 GCA_023231075.1 Rhodoferax sp. | reverse complement strand
GACCAGAAAGTTGCTGACTTCGGTGCGACCCAGGTTGTAGATCAGCGTGTTCCAGTCCTGGTGGAAACCTTCGCGCGGGTCGGCGTATTCGTACAGATGGGTGCCGTCAAAGTTGGCCAGCCCATGGGCGTCTGATGGAAAGTGCGCCGGGACCCAGTCCAGTATCAGGCCGATATCGGCGGCATGGCAGCGTTGCACCAGGCGACCCAAACCGCTGGCATCGCCAAAACGGGAGGTGGGCGCGTACAGGCCAATGGGCTGGTAGCCCCAGGAACCATCAAACGGGTGCTCGCTGACCGGCATCAACTCCAGGTGGGTGAAGCCCATGTCCTGCGCGTAGGGAATGAGGGTGTCGGCCAGCTCGTCCCAGCTCAGCCAGCGCTTGCCGTCCTCACGCATGCGCCGCCACGAGCCCAGATGCACCTCGTAAATGCTGACCGGAGCGTCGAGCGCGTTGGCCGCTTGCCGTTGCGGTGAAGGCGCGACCCTGGCTGGCAGTGGGCTGACCACACTGGCCGTGGCGGGGCGCAGTTCGGCTTGCAGGGCATAGGGGTCGGAACGCGCGGGCAAGACCTCACCGCTCTGCGTTCGGATCTCGAATTTATAAAGAGACCCGGCCGACACGTCGGGCAAGAAAAATTCCCAGACGCCGCATTCACGGCGCAGGCGCATGGGGTGGCGGCGGCCGTCCCAAAAGTTGAAGTCGCCGACCACGCTGACGCGTGAGGCGTTCGGCGCCCAGACGGCAAAGCGGGTGCCGGCCACCCCCAGCATGTTGCCCGGGTGCGCGCCCAGCACCTCAAAGGGGCGCAGATGGGTGCCTTCGCCCAGCAGCCAGATGTCCATTTCCCCCAGCACCAGGGGAAAGCGGTAGGGGTCTTCGAGCAGGCTGCTTTGTCCGCTGGCCCACTGCACTTGCAGCCGGTAGGCTTCACCGGGCGCCGCCTTGACCTTGCCTTCAAAAAAACCGCTGGCTCGCTCCTTGAGCAGGCCCAGCTGGTCATTCTGGGCATTGCGCACCGAGACCTGCGTGGCATGGGGTAAAAAACAGCGCACGGAGGTCTGCCCGGCGCTGGCCGGATGGGGTCCCAATACGGAAAATGGATCGCCGTGACTGGCGTCACAAATCATTTGAATGGTGTGTTGGTGCAGCATGGCAAGCAGTTCTTCGGGAGGCAATGGGCCGAACGGTTTTCTCAGCGCGCGTCGGGCTTGACGTGCCAGATGTCGCGAGCGTACTCGCCAATGGTACGGTCAGAAGAAAACACCCCCATGCCGGCCACGTTGCGGATGGCGCGCTGGCTCCACAAGGCCGGCTGGCTGTAGAGCGCATCCACCTGTGCTTGGGTGGCGACATAAGACGCATAGTCTGCCAGCAGCATGTAGTGGTCGCCGCCCCACACCAGCGAGTTGACCAGGGCGCGGTAACGCTCGGGTTCATCCGGGGAGAACTGGCCCTCGGAAATGGCATCGAGAACGGCTTTGAGCGCCACGTTGTTTTCGTAGTGGTGCAGCGGGTGGTAGCCTTCGACCCGGAGCTGGTGCACCTCCGGAGCTTTCAGGCCGAAGATGAAAATATTGTCATCACCCACCTGTTGGCGAATTTCAATGTTGGCACCATCGTCCGTGCCAATGGTGAGGGCGCCATTGAGTGCCAGCTTCATGTTGCCGGTGCCCGAGGCTTCGGTGCCGGCGGTTGAGATTTGTTCCGACAGGTCAGCGCCTGGCATGATGATTTCAGCCACCGAGACGCCATAGTTGGGAAGGAAGACGAGTTTGAGTTTGTCATCTATCCGGGGGTCGTTGTTGACGGTCAGGCCGATATCGTGAATCAGTCGGATGATGGATTTGGCTGCGACATAGCTTGACGCCGCCTTGCCGGCAAAAATGACGGTGCGCGGCACCCAGGCTGCGTCCGGGTTGGCCAAAATGGCCTGGTAGCGGCTGACCACATGGAGCACGTTGAGCAATTGCCGCTTGTACTCGTGGATGCGCTTGACCTGCACGTCAAACAGGCTGTCAGGGCTGACCTGGACGCCGGTGGATGATGCAATGTACTGCGCCAGACGCACTTTGTTGGCGCGCTTGATGGCCATGAACTTGTCGGCGAATGCGGCATCGCCCAGGCCGCCCTCAAGGCGTTTCAATTGGGTCAGGTCGAGCCGCCAGGCCTTGCCCAGGGTGTCGTCAAGCAGGGCGGAAAGTCCCGGGTTGGCCTGCGCCAGCCAGCGCCGCGGGGTGACACCGTTGGTTATGTTGGTAAAGCGCTTGGGCCACAAAGCAGCAAAGTCCGAAAAAATGGTGTGCACTAGCAGTTCAGAGTGCAATGCCGAGACGCCATTGACCTGGTGGCTGCCGACCACGGACAAATGGGCCATACGCACCCGCCGCTCGCCGCTCTCTTCAATCAGCGACAGACGCTTCAAAAACTCCTGGTCACCCGGACGCAAGCGCGCGGCCTGGTCCAGAAACTCCGTGTTGATGCGGAAAATGATTTCCAGGTGCCGCGGCAGCACATGCTGCATCAGCGAGACCGGCCAGGTTTCCAGTGCTTCGGGCATCAGGGTGTGGTTGGTGTAGGAAAACGTTTTGCCGCACAGCGCCCAGGCCCGGTTCCAGTCAAAAGCGTGCTCGTCGCACAAAATGCGCATCAATTCGGCCACACCGATGGCCGGATGGGTGTCGTTGAGGTGAATCGCCACGTGCTCGGCCAGGTTGTCGAGCGAGGGGTGTTCATCCAGGTGGCGCTTGACCAGGTCCTGCATCGAGGCGGCGACAAAGAAATATTCCTGTTTGAGGCGCAACTCGCGGCCGGCGGGCGTGCTGTCGTTGGGGTACAGCACCCAGGAGATATTTTCGTACTCATTCTTGGCGCAGGCGGCACGCGCGTAGTCGCCCGTGTTGAAGGCGCCCAGGTCAATGTGCTCAGGTGCGACCGCTTTCCACAAGCGCAGCGTGCTGACTTTTTCGGTGCCATGACCCGGCACCACCATGTCATAGGCTTTGGCGGCCACTTCGCCAGCGTGTTTCCATGCTGCCTTGTCGTTTTCGTGCGTGACCCAGCCGCCAAAACGAACCGGGTAAGTCAGGTCGGCCCGTGGAAATTCCCAAGGCGTGCCATCCTTGAGCCAGGAGTCCGGGTGCTCCACCTGATTACCGTGATGTATCTCCTGTGCAAACATGCCGTATTCATAGCGAATGCCGTATCCGAACGAGGGCAATCCCAAGGTCGCCATGGAGTCGAGAAAGCAGGCGGCCAAGCGACCCAGGCCGCCGTTACCCAGGGCGGCATCAGGCTCATGGCTGGCGATGTCTTCGAGCTGTTGAGCGTGTAGCGCCAGGCCTTTTGCGGCGCCTTCGGTCAGTTCCAGGGCAGCCAAGGCGTTTGAGAGGGTGCGGCCCATCAAGAACTCCATTGACAAATAGACCACGCGCCGCGCTTTTTGGCTTTGCTCACTTTCCTGCGTGGAGACCCAGCGTTTGGACAGCTGGGCGCGTGCGACTTGTGCGGTCGCCAGCATCAGGTCGGTGGGTGAAGCGCGATCAGGTGCCACACCAACCGTGTGCAGCAGGTGGGCGTTGATTTGATCCGAAGGGCTTGCGGTGGATGGCGTGGCAGAGACGTTCAAGTGGATTCCTTGGGGCTTGGGCGAAATGGGTTTTAGTGCGTATTTTGCACGCCCTTGGCTTTGGTTTGACAGCCGGGTTGCTTGCCGCCCTCCAAGGGTCTTGCTGCGACTCTATAATGGCCGCCATTCCGAGGAGCGTTGCAGCTCAAACCTGGACTCTCAAGTCGGGTGCTGAGTGAGGCTCGGAACCCGCTGAGGCACAGGTCCGGCGTTTCACAACGGCGCTCACCCACTGCTCGTGAGGTGAGACCTTCCCCTTCCAGGCAGTGGTTCGAATCTTAATTTCTGGAGTGAACCATGAGCGCTGCATCCAAAACCGCCAAACCAAACGACTACCTCATCGCCGACATCGGCCTCGCCGCCTGGGGGCGCAAAGAGATGAACATCGCCGAGACCGAAATGCCGGGTCTGATGGCCATTCGCGAAGAATTTGCCAAAGAGCAGCCGCTCAAGGGCGCGTGCATTACCGGCAGCCTGCACATGACGATCCAGACCGCGGTGCTGGTCGAAACCCTGACGGCGCTGGGCGCTGATGTGCGCTGGGCTTCATGCAATATTTTCTCGACCCAGGACCACGCCGCAGCCGCGTTGGTGGCCGAAGGCATTCCGGTCTTCGCCTACAAGGGCGAGTCCTTGAGTGATTACTGGGACTACACCCACCGCATTTTCGAATTCGGTGGCAAGAAGGGCACCGCGGCTGAAGGCCCCAACATGATCCTGGACGACGGCGGCGACGCCACCTTGTTGATGCACCTGGGTACCAAGGCTGAAAAAAATTCCAAGCTGCTCGACAAGCCCGGCAGCGAGGAAGAAACCTGCCTGTATGCCGCCATCAAGGCCAAGCTGGCCATTGACCCGACCTGGTACAGCCGCCGTCTGAAAAACATCATCGGCGTGACTGAGGAAACCACCACCGGCGTGCTGCGCCTGAACGAAATGTCGGCCAGGGGCGAGTTGATGCTGCGCGCCATCAATGTCAACGACTCGGTGACCAAGAGCAAGTTTGACAACCTGTACGGTTGTCGCGAGTCTTTGGTGGACGCCATCAAGCGCGCCACCGACGTGATGATTGCCGGCAAAGTTGCGGTTGTGGCCGGTTATGGCGACGTGGGCAAGGGCTCGGCCCAGGCCTTGCGTGCCTTGAGCGCCCAGGTGTGGGTGACCGAGATTGACCCCATCAACGCACTGCAAGCTGCCATGGAAGGCTACAAAGTGGTCACCATGGAATATGCCGCCGACAAGTGCGATATTTTTGTCTCAGCCACCGGCAACAAAAATGTGATCACTTACAAGCACATGGAGGCCATGAAGGATCAGGCCATCGTTTGCAACATTGGTCACTTCGACAATGAAATCGACGTGGCTTCGCTGTCCAAGTGCAAGTGGGAAGAGATCAAGCCGCAAGTGGACCATGTGATCTTCCCGGCCAAGGGCAAGAAGCCCGCCAAGCGCATTATCTTGTTGGCCAAGGGTCGCCTGGTGAATCTGGGTTGCGGCACCGGCCACCCCAGCTTTGTCATGAGCTCCAGCTTTGCCAACCAGACCATTGCCCAGATCGAGTTGTTCACCAAGCCCAAGAGCTACAAGGTCGGGCAGGTCTATGTGTTGCCCAAGCATCTGGACGAGAAGGTGGCACGCCTGCACTTGACCAAGGTGGGTGCGCAGTTGTCCGAGTTGACCGACGCGCAAGCGGCCTACATTGGCGTCAGCAAGGCCGGTCCGTACAAAGCTGATAGCTACCGCTACTAAGCAGCTTATGCGCATTGACCAACTGTTGGTGCAACGCGGCCTGGCCAGCACCCGCTCTCAGGCGCAGCGCCTGATTGCCGGGGGCGTGGAGTGGCAGCAAGGTGATGCCTGGCGGCGTGTCGCCAAGAATGGTGACGAGGTGCCAGAGGATGCGCCGGTGCGCCTGCTTGACGATGCCGAGGCACGCTACGTGTCGCGCGGGGGGCTCAAATTGGAGGCTGCGTTACAGCGCGTGGGCCTGTCCGTGACCGGCTTTCAATGCCTGGATGTCGGCCAAAGCACAGGCGGCTTTACCGACTGCCTGCTGCAACAGGGGGCTGCTTTTGTGGTGGGTGTTGATGTGGGCAGCGCTCAGTTGCACCCCAAACTGCACGCGGACCCCCGTGTGCTGTGCGTGGAAGGTGTCAATGCGCGCGCCCTGGAG
>JALNWC010000193.1 GCA_023231075.1 Rhodoferax sp. | reverse complement strand
GCATGCACCATACCGCCTTTGCCGTGGCCGAGCAGCACCACGAGCTGATTGCCGAACCCTTTGCGCGCGACCCCGATGGCGGGATGCAGATGCGCGTGATCGATGTGCGCAACGATGCGGCGCTGGCCTCGGGTGGCGGCGGGCTCACGTCAACCGCCATGGACTACGCCCGCTTTTTGCAGTTCATGCTGAACCGTGGCGAGCTCGCCGGTGTGCGCCTGCTGGGCCCGCGCACGGTGGATTTCATGACCACCGACCATCTCGGCGACATCCCGGTGTTCAGCGCCGGTTCGCGTTCCCTGCTGCCTGCCGGACACGGTTTTGGTCTGGGCTTTGCCGTGCGCAAGCATTTGGGCGTGGCCCCGGTGCCGGGTTCGGTGGGCACCTATTTTTGGGGCGGCCTGGCCGGCACCACGTTCTTTGTCGATCCGACGCTGGACCTGTTCGGCATTCTGATGCTGCAAGCGCCGAACCAGCGCGAGTATTACCGCATGCTGTTTCGTGACCTGGTGTATGCGGCGCTGCTGGACTGATATTATTTTACTATGTGAAATAGCGTTCCTTATAGCAAAAGAGTTTGATTCAAATCAAACTTCTCGAACGCTGCTGGAACATGATTCGCCTGTTGAAAATGAGGCCGCAGACACTTCGCCTGTTTGAGCCACCAACATTTGAGGAGACCACATGTTTCAGGTTCGCATTCACGGACGCGGCGGCCAAGGGGTCGTCACGGGTGCAGAGATGATGTCCATCGCTGCGTTTCTGGGGGGGCGCCATGCGCAGGCTTTTCCCAGTTTTGGCTCCGAGCGCACCGGCGCGCCGGTGGTGGCTTTTTGCCGCATGGACGACCGCGAGATTCGCTTGCGCGAACCCATCATGCAGCCCGATGCCATCATCATCCAGGACCCCACCTTGCTGCACCAGGTCGATGTGTTCAGCGGTCTCAAAAAGGACGGCTACATCCTGATCAACACCACGCGCAGCTTTACCGAGCTGGGCCTGGGTGAGTTCGTCAAGGCGTTCAAGCCCGAGCACCTGCTGACGGTGCCCGCGTCCGAGCTGGCCATGAACCATGTGGGGCGCGCGGTGCCCAATGTGCCCTTGCTGGGGGCCTTTGCCGCCCTGTGTGGCTTGATTTCACTGGAGGCCGTGCAAAGCGCCATTGATCAAAAATTCAAGGGTGCGGTCGCGCTGGGCAACAAGGCCGCCGCAGAACAAGCCTACAACACCGTCAAGAAACACACGGCCGAGGAGACCCTCCATGCTTGAACAATGCGAAGGCTCGCATGCCGTAGCCAAGGCCGTGGCGCTGAGCCGCCCCGAGGTGATTTGCGCCTACCCCATTTCGCCGCAAACCCACATCGTCGAAGGTTTGGGCGAAATGGTGAAGTCGGGTGATCTGACGCACTGTGAGTTCGTCAACGTCGAGTCCGAGTTTGCCGCCTTGAGTGTGGCCATTGGCGCCTCTGCCGCGGGCGCGCGGTCTTACACGGCCACGGCCAGCCAGGGCTTGCTGTTCATGGCCGAGGCGGTTTACAACGCCTCGGGCCTGGGCCTGCCGATTGTCATGACGGTGGCCAACCGCGCCATTGGCGCGCCCATCAACATCTGGAACGACCACACCGACAGCATGTCGATGCGCGATGCCGGCTGGCTGCAGATTTTTGCCGAGACCAACCAGGAAGCACTCGACCTGCACATCCAGGCCTTCAAGATTGCCGAAGAACTGTCGCTGCCCGTGATGGTGTGCATGGACGGCTTCATCCTGACGCACGCCTATGAGCGCGTCGATATGCCCGACCAGGCCCAGGTCGACCGGTTCTTGCCGCCTTACGAGCCGCGCCAGGTGCTCGACCCCAACGACCCGGTCACCATCGGCGCCATGGTCGGCCCCGAAGCCTTTACCGAGGTGCGCTACCTGGCTCACGCCAAGCAGATGCAGGCGCTCGACCTGATTCCGCAGATTGCCGCCGAGTTCAAAAAGGAATTTGGCCGCGACTCCGGGGGCTTGATCAAAACCTACCAGACCGAAGACGCCGAGACCATCGTGATTGCGCTGGGCTCGGTGCTGGGCACCATCAAGGACACCGTGGACGACTTGCGCGCCGAGGGTGTCAAGGTGGGGGTGCTCGGTATTACTTCGTATCGTCCGTTCCCGATCTCGGCCATTCGCGACGCCACCGCCCACGCCAAGCGCATCGTGGTCATCGAGAAGTGTTTTGCCGTGGGCATTGGCGGCATTGTGTCGCGCGATGTGCGCAGCGCCGTGCGCAACCGCCCGCAACCGGTGCTGACCGTGGTGGCGGGTTTGGGCGGGCGCGCCATCACCAAGGCGTCGGTGCATCAGTTGCTGCTGGACGCCATTGCCGACAAGCTGGAATTGCTGACTTTTCTGGACCTGGACTGGGCGGTGGTCAACCGGGTGCTGGAGCGCGAGAAAACGCAGCGTCGCTCCGGTCCGGTCGCCGAAGGCATCTTGCGTGACATGGGCACGGTGTCGTCGCCCAAAGCCTGATGTTCAACTGAACTGAAAGAAGCATCATGGAAAAGTCATTGATCAAGTTTTACCAAACCGGCACCTTCACGGTCGGCAACCGCCTGCTGGAACCTGAGCAGCGCAGCGTGCAGTCGGGTGCGGCCCGCAGCAATTCGCTCAACTCCGGCCACCGCGCCTGCCAGGGCTGCGGCGAGGCGCTGGGCGCACGCTACGCCATTGATGCGGCGATGGCCGCCACTAACGGCCAGCTGATCGCGGCCAACGCCACCGGTTGCCTGGAGGTGTTTTCCACACCGTACCCCGAAACCTCGTGGCAAATGCCCTGGATTCATTCGCTGTTTGGCAATGCCGCGGCGGTCGGCACCGGCATTGCCGCCGCCATGAAGGCCAAAGGCCGCGACGACGTGCGGGTGGTGGCGCAGGGCGGCGACGGTGGCACCACCGACATCGGCTTCGGCTGCCTGTCGGGCATGTTCGAGCGCAACGACGATGTGCTCTACATCTGCTACGACAACGAGGCCTACATGAACACCGGCGTGCAGCGCTCCAGCGCCACGCCGCCGGCGGCGCGCACCGCCACCACCATGGCGGTGGGGGAGCATCCGGGCAATGAATTTGGCCAGGGCAAAAATGTGCCGCAAATCGCCATGGCGCATGAGATTCCCTACGTGGCCACCGCCACTGTGGCCGATCTGCATGATCTGGAATACAAGGTGACCAAGGCCATGTCGTTCCGTGGCGCGCGCTACATCCACATTTTTGTGCCTTGCCCGCTGGGTTGGGGCGCGGCCTCGCACGACACCATCAAGCTCTCAAGGCTGGCGGTGGAGAGCGGTGTTTTTCCGGTGTTCGAGGCCGAGCGCGGCGAGCTCACCGGGGTGCTGAAAATTCGCCGCCAGGTGCCGGTGGAAGACTACCTGAAGCCGCAAAAACGCTTTGCCCACCTGTTTGGCAAAAAGCCCGACGTGGCCACTTTGGCGCGCTTGCAGGCACGCGCCGACCGCAATATCCGTCGTTTTGGTTTGTTGACCTAATCAGTTGAGGACAGCGCTGGCGCACCCTGTGTCGCTGCGGTCTGTCCCGCAAGGAGATATCACCATGCAAAAACCTTTTGCCATCACGCTCGACGTCGGCAGCTCGTTGGCCAACCACACCGGCTCCTGGCGCACCGAGCGGCCGGTCTATTTAAGCCGCAAACCCCCGTGCAACCACCAGTGCCCGGCCGGGGAAAACATCCAGGGCTGGCTGTTTCATGCCGAGTCGGGCAATTACCAGCAAGCCTGGCGCACGCTGGTCGAAGACAACCCGTTTCCCGCCATCATGGGGCGGGTGTGTTACCACAGCTGCGAAGCTGCCTGCAACCGGGCGCAACTCGATTTGCCCGTGGGCATCAACTCGGTCGAGCATTTTCTGGGTGATGAAGCCATCACTCAGGGCTGGCAGTTTCCCAAGGCGGCAAGCCGCTCGGGCAAAAAAGTGATGGTGGTCGGCGCCGGGCCTTCGGGCCTGTCGGCGGCTTACCAGCTGGCCCGGCTGGGCCATGCGGTGACCGTGATCGAGGCCGGGCCGCTGCCGGGCGGCATGATGCGCTTTGGCATTCCGCAATACCGCTTGCCGCGCCAGGTGCTTGATGCCGAAGTGCAGCGCATTGTCGACTTGGGTGTGCGCATCGAGTACAACACCAAGGTGTCCAACGTGCTCGAAGCCAAGGAGGCGGGCGGGTTCGATGCGGTATTTCTGGCCGTGGGCGCGCACATTGCCAAACGTGCCTACATCCCGGCGGGCGATTCCGCCAAGGTGCTGGACGCGGTGTCGGTGCTGCGCTCCATGGAGGGCGAAGACAAGCCTTTGCTGGGCCGGCGCGTGGTGGTCTACGGCGGCGGCAACACGGCCATCGACGTGGCCCGCACCGCAAAACGGCTGGGCGCGACCGAATCGATCATCGTTTACCGGCGCAACCGCGACAAGATGCCCGCGCATGACTTCGAGGTCGAGGAAGCGCTGCAGGAGGGCGTCATGATCAAGTGGCTGTCGACCATCAAGCAGGCTGGCGATGCGTCCATCACGGTCGAAAAAATGGCGCTCGATGACAAGGGTTTTCCGCAGCCGACCGGCGAGTTCGAGACGCTGGACGCCGATTCGGTGGTGCTGGCGCTGGGCCAGGATGTCGATTTGTCGCTGATCGAGGGCGTGCCGGGCATGGCGGTGCAGGACGGCGTGGTGCAGGTCAACGCCCAGATGATGACCGGCCACGACGGCATTTTTGCCGGCGGCGACATGGTGCCCGCAGAGCGCAACGTGACCGTGGCCATTGGGCACGGCAAAAAGGCGGCGCGCAACATTGATGCCTGGCTGCGTGGTGTTGCCTATGTGCCGGCGCCAAAAACCGAAGTCGCCAGCTTCGATTTGCTCAATACCTGGTATTACAGTGACGCGCCCAAAACGGTGCGCCCCATTCTTGACATCATCCGGCGCCAGTCCACCTTTGAAGAAGTGCAGGGCGGCCTGGACGAAGGCAACGCCCTGTTTGAAGCCCGGCGCTGCCTGTCCTGCGGCAACTGTTTTGAATGCGACAACTGTTACGGCGTGTGCCCCGACAACGCGGTCATCAAACTCGGCCCCGGCAATGGCTTCGAGTTCAATTACGACTACTGCAAAGGCTGCGGCATTTGCGTCTCTGAATGCCCCTGTGGGTCCATCAAGATGGTGCCCGAAGACATTTGATCCGTTTCGTGCGTTTTATCAGGCTGGGAACCATGATCTGGTTCAAAATGCGCTCGTCACTTTCCAAAAAGGAGTAAGCCATGTTCAAACACATCCTGGTTCCTGTCGATGGTTCCGAAACGGCGCAAATGGCGGTCGACAAGGCCAGCGCGCTGGCCAAGGCGTTTGGCAGCCAGGTCACGGTGATCTATGTCATCGATCCCTATCCTTTCACCGGCGTGGGCACCGACTTTGCCTATGGCCAGGCGGAGTATCTGAGCGCGGCAACGGCCGATGCCAATGAAGCGGTCAAAGTGGCCAAGCAGTCGTTTGCCGATGCCGGTGTCAACGTCGACACCTCGGTGGTCGAGGCGCACACCGCCTGGCGCGGCATTGTCGAAGCCGGCGAGTCAATGCAGGCCGACCTGATCGTGATGGGCTCACACGGCCGCAATGCGCTGGAAAAACTGGTGCTTGGCAGCGTGGCCCAGGCCGTGCTGTCGCACACCAAGCTGCCCGTGCTGGTGGTGCGCGACGTCAAATAATCAGCCGGGGTGCGAAGCGCCCGAGCAAAAGGCGGTAATTCCAGCGAAGCCCACTGCATTTCTGGAGAGTACCAACGAACATTCAGCGCCGACTTCTCAAACCGCGCGCGAAT